>JABMOT010000068.1 GCA_013202385.1 Fidelibacterota bacterium | reverse complement strand
TTAGAGATTATCCCATCAGCGAGGATGAGATCCTTTATATATGTGATGATGGATGTTAGGCTGTCTTGAATTAAGTCAATATTGGGAAATACAATTTGGGTTGGGCATCCATTGGCATGAGTACTCACGCCTTTTATGAAGCAATAAACCATGCATCACATCGCGAACTGTATGGCATGCACGTAACCGATTTCCCTCACGTTAAGCAAATGTTTGTAGATGCCTATACCCGCCTGGTGGCTATGAAGCTGGTTGCTTTGCGGGCAGCTGATTATATGCGCGCTGCTTCGGCAGAGGACAAACGTTATCTCCTCTACAATCCAGTGGTTAAGATGAAGGTAACTACTCAGGGTGAGAAAGTTATCGACCTGCTTTGGGATGTGATTGCGGCCAAAGGATTTGAAAAAGACACCTTTTTTGATATGGCCACCAGAGATATCCGCGCACTTCCAAAGCTTGAAGGCACCGTTCATGTTAACATCGCCCTGATCCTCAAATTCATGGCGAATTATTTTTTCAAGCCGGCCGAATTCCCTGAGCTTGGACGAAGATCAGAAGCGGTGAACGATGACTTTCTGTTTAAGCAGGGACCCGCCCGGGGCCTCGGCCAGATAAGGTTTCATGATTTTAGACCTGTTTATAACAGCATAGAAAGCCCAAATGTGAAGGTCTTCAGAAAGCAAATCCGTTTGTTAAAGATGTTGCTGCTTTTGGCCAAGCCCTCAGAGAAACAGCGCAAAGATATCGACTATCTAATGGCTCTGGGAGAATTGTTTACACTGGTCGTATATGGTCAGCTCATTATTGAAAATGCCAGGATATACCAGATTGAAGCTGATCTTCTGGACCAGATTTTTGATTTTATGGTAAGAGATTTTTCGAAACATGCTCTTCAACTTTATTCCAAGCCTAGCAGCAACCTTCGTCAGCGGCGACTATGTCTCATGATGATTAAGAAGCCGGCAGTGAATACCATGCGCTTCAGTCGTGTTTGGGAACGGCATGTCTTTGCTCAAAAAGATCAGTATGTCATGAGTGATTGAGCTTAAAAGCGGGATCTGTGATCCTTATGAATGAAACAAATCAGCTTGTATACTATCCAATGCACCCGCTTAACGCGGACAGGCATGGGATAAATTCAACAGGGAGGTAAAGGCATGTTCGGAACCATATCCTGGCTAATCCTGGGGTTGATACTATTGGTCAAAGGAGCCGACTGGCTGGTAACAGGTGCTTCTGCCTTTGCTCGAAAATATCGCATTTCTGAGCTCACCATTGGTCTCACCATTGTTGCTTTTGGAACATCAGCTCCTGAGCTGGTTGTAAATGTATACTCATCCTTGAACGGTCATCAAGATATGGTTTTTGGCAACATTCTTGGCAGTAATATCTTCAATTTGCTTTTGATTTTAGGGCTTGCCGGTATCATCAGCCCCCTTGTTGTTCAGTCAACCACAGTTTGGAAGGAGATCCCCCTCTCCTTGTTTGCGGCTCTGTTGCTCATGTTGCTTGCGAACGGATGTTTTTTTCAGAATGATCCCGGCCTGTCCAGACTGGATGGGTTAATTCTGCTGCTCATCTTTGCCCTTTTTATGGTTTATGTTTTCAGGCAGATGCAACAGGATGTTGGGAAAAAAGAAACACAGCCAAACTTGATCGCCAGCCACGTTCTGTGGGTCAGTATGATCGGCGGACTTGTCGCGCTTGGCTTCGGAGGAAATCTTGTGGTGTCGAGTGCGGTAAGTCTGGCACAATTGCTTGGGGTTAGCGAAAAAATCATTGGACTAACGATTGTTGCGGCAGGAACATCTCTTCCAGAGCTGGCAACGTCGGTGGTGGCTGCCCTAAAAAAAAATAGTGATATCGCTGTGGGGAATATCATTGGCTCTAATATCTTTAACATCCTTTTAATTCTGGGGGTCAGTTCCTTTCTGCATCCGGTTGCCTATAATACCATCTTTAACCGTGAAATACTGGTGGTGAGTCTTGGCACCGTGTTTCTGTTCGTGGCCATGTTCACCGGTGAAAAACAAAAACTGGATCGCTGGGAAGCGACGATTCTGCTTGTAGGATTTATTGTTTATACCGTCTTCCTGATACAGAGCGAGATCAATTGAAACTTCTGAAGGTCGGTGTGTCACGTTGCATGAGACATTATTAGCTAACCTTTAATAATAGATAAAGTCTATTTTGAATGAAAAGGAAGGCGTTGGAGTTATGGATATAAGAATCGCAGTACTCATTGATGGTGACAACATTCCGTCTACTTATATAAAAGAGATGATGGAAGAAGTTGCCAAGTATGGCAATCCTACTATTAAGCGAATTTATGGAGATTGGACCAAGCCGAATCTTTCACGCTGGAAGAACGTTCTGTTGGAAAATGCCATCACGCCCATACAACAGTATGGCTACACCACGGGAAAAAATGCCACCGATTCGGCCATGATCATTGACGCCATGGATATTTTGTATTCTGAAAAAGTGGATGGCTTTTGTCTGGTTTCCAGTGACAGCGACTTTACGCGATTGGCCACCAGGTTGCGAGAAGCTGGAATGAATGTGATTGGCATTGGCGAGAAAAAAACGCCTCACCCGTTCATCGTTGCTTGTGATCGTTTCATTTATATTGAGATCCTTAAAAACCACGCTGAAGAAAATGAAACCGAGGTTGCAGAGAACAAGAGCGATCCGACCAGGGACGTCGACAAGATTACGCCGCAGGTAATAAAGCTGATTGCCTCAACGGTATCTGATCTGGCTGATGAGGATGGCTGGGCATTTTTGGGAGATGTGGGAAACTTACTTCAGAAAAAGCAACCAAACTTTGACTCCAGAAACTTCGGATACCCAAAACTCACGCCCATGATTAAATCCACCCAGAAGTTCGACATTGACCAACGAGAAAGTCCTAAAGGACGTTTTAAACTTATATATATAAAAATCAAAGAGACCTCCAGGCGCGGAAAATAAAGTTAATCCAAAGGGTCCCGAACCAGACCTGCATCTCCCGGTAAAGGGGTTACCACTTTTTTACAACGAATTTTCGAAACAAACGAAAGTATGGCGGTGAAGCTGCCTATTGAAGCAGAAAGAAGCGATATTTGACACTGTAATAGAGAAAACCAGGTCTTTCCAACCTGCTTTTCACCAATTCCCCAAAGACTTCCCTGGCTTTCGGGGGCAAACACTTTTTTCAAGAGAATCTAATGCCAACCCTAACTTTTTTTGAAAGCCCCGATAGCTACTTTTCAGCGGTCTTTCGGAGATTCCGAGATGCTTCGCCAGGGCATGGAAATCGTCCCTATTTAATTTCCGTCGTTTCCCATTAATGGCCAGAGCCGAATCATCGGGATCAATCTGTTCAGGTCTCAATAATCGAGTAGCCAACAGATCATAAGCCGGTGCGAACTGGATCAGCTTCTTTAAAGGATAAATCAATGAGAAATTTTTTAAATGCATATCTGCATTCCCTGTGAGAAATGAGAACAACGTCAAATCAAAAAGCCTCAGCATGTCCAATACAATAATTTAGCAATATACCAGAAGGGGTATAATAATGGATGTATAAGTTGATATTAACCCTGATAGGGTATAGATAACAATCTCGAAGAAAAACAAGTTTTGGTCTGCTCTTGATCTAATTTAGATTGTCAAATAAACTTAAGTAAGAGGCTGTAAAATGAAAAATGTGCTGTTGGTAATACTGACACTTTCCGTTTTAGTTAGTTGTGGCAAAAATTTCAAAGAATATGAATACCTTCTCGAACCCCAAATCATTGATAAAGCGCCTCAGAAATTGCTGGTATATGAAGTCGTTGGCAACCCCAATGAAGTTGGAGGAGAAGCTTTTGGTGCCCTGTTCTCAACATTTTTCAAGTTGAAGAAAGAACATAAGCTGGACATGGCTGTTCCGCGGGCACGCTGGCCCAAACCCCTGGAAACACCCAAGGATGAATGGCTGGGAATCTATGCCATGCCGGTGAATGATTCCGTTATGGAAATCCCGGAAAAAATCCAACTGAAGTATCCAAAACTTAAACTTGAGACCTGGAAATATGGGATGACGGCAGAAATCCTTCATATTGGCTCCTATGCCTCTGAGCCAGCCTCGGTTGAGAAACTGCATAAGCTTATGGAGGCAGAAGGATATGAGATATCAGGACCCCATGAAGAAGAATATCTGAAGGGACCTGGTATGTTTGGTCCCGGGAATCCGGATAAGTATTATACCATTATCCGCTATCCAGTGAAAAAAAGGACACCGGTTCTGGAGTCAAACATTATTCAAACCGAGGTTACTGAAGAAACAAAAATAGTGGATGGTGGGGTCGAATAAGGCTTGCGTCATTCCGGACACTGAAAGTCTTGATCCTCAATCGTGAATTAACAATTGATCGCGACCCATGGTGGAGATTCTTCACTGTGTTCAGAATGACATTATGACAACTTGTGTCATTCACAAAATTCGTTTGATTGGTTTTTTTAACAATCAGTGTAATCCGTGAAATCTGTGGTTCCCAATTTCTACCCCGCTGTTAAATTGATTTTACATGAAGCTTGACGCACAAATCAGTTCCCTCAAGGGGGTTGGCTCCCGTAAAGTTGAAGCATTGGCTGAAATTGGAATTTTCACCCAGGCCGATCTCCTGGAACATTACCCCCGTCGTTATCTGGACAGATCAACGGTTAGCTATACCAGCGATCTCCGAAAAGATGTTAGTGCAACGATAGTGGGGAAAGTCACCGGAACCCAAATGAGGCGGGGTCGCAAGCGCTCCTATTTCGAAATGGTCGTGGCCGATGAACGTGGTTTTCTGAAATGTCGCTGGTTTAACGGCGCTAAATGGATTCAGAATCGCTTCAAAAAAGGCGATGTGGTCGCAGTCAGTGGCAAGGTGGATTTCTATGGCGGCTTCCAGATGGTCCATCCCGATTTTGACATTCTTTCAGAAGAGGGCACCAACCCCATAAACACGGGGATTATTGTCCCCCTCTACCCTTCTGGTCAAAAGCTCCAGTCGGCGGGATTGGACAGTCGTGGGTTTCGGCGATTGCTGAGACCCATCATGGAAGGAATTGAACAACGGCTGGAAGAATTTCTTTCAGGAGAGCTGTTGGAGAAATACAATTTATTGGGAATGGGTCAGGCTATTCGGGATATTCATTTTCCTGAAGACCTGGAATCATTAAAGCGGGCTCAGCATCGGCTTAAGTTTAATGAATTCTTTTTCATGCAATTACTGCTTGCTGTGCGTCGCCAGAGCATGGCCGAAAAGGTCAAACAAAATCGATTCATTACACTGGGTGAATATTTGGAATCCCAATACAAAAAATTACCCTATGAGCTTACCGGTGCACAGAAAAGAGTGATGAATGAAATCTGGGAAGACTTAAAAAAGCCACATCCCATGAACCGTCTTCTCCAGGGTGATGTTGGATCTGGAAAAACAGTAATCAGTCTTCTTGCCGCTGCAATCGCTGCAGGAAATGGTTACCAGTCGGCAATCATGGCACCGACTGAAATTCTGGCGGAACAGCATTTTAAAAATGCGATCAAGTTTTTTGAAGGCACACCCATTCGAGTGGTTCTGCTCACCGGCTCACAAACAGCAGCCCAAAAGAGAGATTTACGTAAAGCATTAAAAGAGGGCTATTACCATGTAGCAATTGGCACTCACGCGTTGATTCAAGGTAAAGTCCACTTTAAAAACCTCCAGCTGGTGGTCATCGACGAGCAGCATCGCTTTGGCGTTCTCCAGCGGGGAGAATTGCTGGAAAAGGCAGCTGAAGCAGATGTACTGGTTATGACCGCGACTCCTATCCCCAGGACT
>JABMOT010000067.1 GCA_013202385.1 Fidelibacterota bacterium | reverse complement strand
TTCGTAGGCTTTGAAACTTACTTTGGGATGCAATGTCTTCTTCATATACAACTATAATATTAACAGTCATATATGCAATATTATTCTAATATATTAAGCATTTTGAGGCAAAAAAAAGAGGCTACCCTTTTGGGACAGCCTTTTTATTTTTCCAGGTCAATCCAATGATCAAAGGGATGGTTACGAAACCAGGTGAGTTGCCGTTTTGCGAAATTTCGAGTGTTTTGTTGAATCGAATTTATCATCTCATCCTCATTGATATCACCGCTGAGGAAACTAAACACTTCCTTATAGCCAATGGTTTGCATGGGGTAAAGTTGAGGAGAAAACCCCAAATCCAATAGCTGCTTGCATTCTGAAACCAAACCTTCCTCCAACATGGAGAGCACCCGTTGATTGATGCGATCGTAAAGAGAGGATCGCTCTCGGTCCAGAACCACAAACACATCTTGTTGATCAAAAGGATCCCTACTTTTTGCGAATATCGAAGAGGGGATCATTCCAGAGGACTCATAGATTTCGAAAGCCCGCATCAATTTTTTGTGATTGTTAAAATGGAAGGTAGCGGCATAATCAGGGTCCAGTTTCATTAACTGATTCCAAAGATCCTCAGCCAGCCCGGCATCCACCTTGGCCTGGAATTTTTTACGCAGTGCCGGATTTTTATGCTGTTCATCAAAGAGACCAAATCGGAGGGCATCCAAATACAAACCGGCTCCTCCAACCACAACGGGCAACCTGCCCCTTTCCAGAACATCAGTCACAATCTGGCGAGACCGTTGATAAAAAGCGGCAGCACTCCACACGACATCGGGAGTTAACTCATCCAACAAGTGATGGCACACTTTTCCCTGAAGCAAGGCGTCCGGTGTTGCGGTCCCAATATTCATATGCTTATATATCTGGCGTGAGTCCCCGCTGATGATCTCAATTTCATAGTGCTCAGCCAGCTCCACTACCGTAGCAGTTTTTCCAACGCCAGTAGCACCAGCCAAAATGAGATAGTCCGCTTCGGGATGATCAATAAGCTGATTCTTAATAACAATAGGGATCACGAAAATTGCCTGCTGGTAAATTTAATTCGAGTGTTTCAATTAATGCTTCGATTCTTGCTGAGCGCTTCAAGGTTGGCAACACAAAAGGGTTTTCTAATGTCGCTCGAAACGCTTATCCAATTCATCTATACTAAGATTAATGATAATTGGGCGCCCGTGGGGGCAGTAGAAAGGATTCTCCGTAGCAAAGAGACGATCCACCAACACACGCATCTCCTCTTCCGTCAGGGGGTCACCAGCCTTGACGGCTGCCTTACAGGAATATGATGCAGCCAGACGCTTTGCAGGTGAATAATCAAAGACTCGGTTTTCACGGTAGTAATCGATAATTTCCTTTAAAATTATACCCTCACTACCACCCCGCATCCCTGAGGGGACACCTTCAACCAAAACGGTTCTCGGTCCAAATTCTCTCAAACGAAACCCGAGAGCATTCAAATCCGGGATGATATCCACAAGAATATTGTAGTCGTCGGCCGAGAATTCCTGATTCGCTGGGAAAAGTAGTTGTTGGGAAGTTCCTTTTTTGTCATTCATGTCGCTGAGAGCTTCTTCATACAAAATGCGCTCATGGGCCACATGTTGATCAATGATGGCAATTCCATTATTAATCTGACTCAGAATGTATTTATTGTGAACCTGCCAGATAAACCCGCCGTGCTGTCTTTGCGGTTTACTTTCGCTGGGACCACGGTCCAGTACTTGGCTGAACTGTCTCGCTTTTTGAAGGATCTCACTTTCTTCAGGACTCCGGGAATGGCCAAAATCACCACCGGCTTGCCCAGTGCCTGCGATAAATGTAGTTTGGGGTGTTTCAGCACCGGCAGGGACAAAAAGAGGAGCAGCCATGGGTCGATTATGGAAGCCCGGCATCACCTGGAGAGTCGCTCGTAATCCATTCTCAACCGTTTCCTTTACAACGTGATACACCCGCCACTCATCATTGAATTTTATCTCGGTTTTGGTGGGATGCACATTGACATCGACTTCGTTCAAGGGCACCGAAATATTCAGGATGTAGAAGGGGTACTCCCCCCTCTGAATCAATGATTTATATGCCTGATAGACAGCATTATTTATTAAACGGTCTGTGATCGGCCGATGATTGACAGAGAGATATTGTTCACCAACAGCTACGCGGACCAGATCTAAATTTCCAATAAACCCAGTTACATTTATATTCCCCCGATGGTCCTTAACAGAGATAATTTTATTGAGGTAATCACTGCCAAAGACCGCCACAACTCTTTCTTCAGGAGTGGATACTCTCAGATCAAACACAACTTTATCATCAGCCACAAGTTTAAAGGCGATATTAGGATGAATCAGTGCCAGGGGTTTCACGCGCTCCAGAATATGATTTAACTCTGTTCGTTTAGCCTTCAAGAATTTCAGTCGCGCGGGGACATTGAAAAATAGATTCTTAACGGTTATCCGGGTCCCCTGCTCCCAGGCAATGGGCATGATCTCAGCCGCTTTACCCGCCTGGACTTCCAGCGAAAATGCAATGTCACTCCCCCGTGCCTTTGAGACCAGTTCCAGCATGGACACTGAAGCAATACTGGGCAGGGCTTCTCCGCGGAATCCCATGGTGCGAATCCGGAACAAATCCTCAATTTCGGCTATTTTGCTGGTTGCATGCCGTTCAAGGGAAAGACCCAGCTCCTCTTTATCCAGTCCCACTCCATCATCAACAACCTGAATCAGATCTCGGCCCCCATTCAGAATGGTGACTTCAATGCGCGTCGCTTCGGCATCAATGGAATTTTCCACCAGCTCTTTAACCACAGAGGCTGGGCGTTGAACCACTTCACCAGCTGCTATTTTATTACAGAGATTATCAGGGAGTATGTGAATTCGGGACATCAGGTAATGATCATTCGTTGGTTGAGTGTAGTTTGGAATTGATACTCATCAGAGATTTGGTGGCAAAAGTCTCAGCTTCAGCTCTTAATTTTTGGACCTGGTTTGCAAGCTCAGCCACCTGCGATTCATCAGTGATCCCAGGGATATTAATAAGGACATTTAATGCGGCTCCCTCCAGCCCGGCATGGGCTTGCAGGACTGCGACCCCAGCGTCTGATAGCGAATTCTGATTCCCTATATCTGCCAGTCGGCCTGCCAGCTTCATAATTTCAAATGAATGTTCCATCACCTGGAGCGGCACTCTGGCAGAGTAAATTGTGGCTTCCTGAAGAGCCTGTTCTCGGGTCTCACTTTCCTTAACGCTATTTTTGGGTAGACGCATGGCTGTCATCACATTGTTAAAAGATTTTGTATCCTCGTCAACCAGGTGTAGCATAGTATCTTTTAGCGTCTGAGCCTGGTTGCTCAGGGTCTCAATCTCAGTCTGATTCGCCTCATAACCCTTTTTCCCAAAAGTGAGGACACCAACCATGTTGGTGAGAGCAGCCGCCATAGCAGCCGCCAGGGCTGCAACAGAACCACCTCCTGGAGCTGGTGAATCTGATGCAAGCTCATCGACAAAATCTGTAATTCCCATCTCCACCAGTAAATTGTTCACCCTGGGAGCTAATTGATATTCAATGATCCGTTCCTGGGGATTAAAGGCTGAAATTTCGTTCAATCCCATGCTCTGAATTGCGATCCGGATAAGTTCGGCGTGAGATACAGCCGTGCTGGAATTCTGTTTTTTCAAGAAATATTTTCCTGCTTCCAACATGGCATTCAAAGGGATTAAGCCCACCAGTTCACTCCCTGAAACTCGGAGTCCACGCAGGTCTGCTTGTTTGACGACTTCATCAAATGCGATATGGATAGGTGTCAGCTCCTGATCCACCAGATTGATGGAAATTTGAGCCATGTTGTACTCATTGATATACCATCCCACGGCTTTCACTGCTTTTAGGGTGCCTGGCCGGGTGAGAGGAACGCCATTTTCATCACGAATAAAGAGGTTGGTTTTGGGATCACGGGCATTTCTACCGGCCTCTCTAATCTCCAGGGCAATATCTGTAGCTTTTTTCGCATCTCGGGTATTAATATTCACATTGTAGGCAATCAGGAATTTGCGTGCGCCAATTACAGTAGCGCCTGCTCTGGCGTTAAATTCAGCTTTTCCAAAGTCGGGTTTCCAGTCAGGATTTTTTAATTTTTGAGCCAGCCCTTCATACTCCCCTGCCCGAATATTGGCCAGATTTTGGCGCTCTGGGGATGAAGCAGCATATTCGTAAAGATAGACTGGAATCTTTAATTCTTCACTGACGCGCTTCCCCAGCATCCGGGACAACTCGGCACATTCATCCATGGTCATATTACTCACAGGGATAAAGGGACACACATCCGTTGCGCCCATGCGTGCATGCGCACCACTATGTTTGCGCATATCAATCACTTCGGCAGCTCGTTTGATGGCTTGAAAAGCCGCTTCCACTGCAGCTTCTGGATCTCCCACGAAGGTAACGACGGTGCGATTGGTATCTGCGCCTGGGTCCACATCCAGGAGTTTGACCCCTTCGATCTGTTTGATAGCAGAGCTAATCTGTTCGATAACAGCCAGATCACGCCCTTCGCTAAAATTTGGTACACACTCGACAATCTTTTGCATGATGATAAACCTTATACTTTCGATAAATAGTAAAGCAGATATGCAACCAGACCCGCCATGACCAATAGACCCCATAAACCACGTTTGGGATAGCCGGAGGTGAGGCGCTGAAAGTGAATCCGATTATCACCGGATTCTGATTTTTCAAAGCGTCTCAGTCGACGGGTTTTGGCATACTTTAGTTCAGGCATCAGATCCCGGCAAAGAGGTTTGAAAATAGATTAATAAAGGGGCCGATCACGACACCCAGCACATTAAAGCCAGTCACCCAGCCAAACATGATGATGCCGAATAGAACCATGGGACCCTTGCTTTCAATCATGTAAAGTGTGGACGCATATCTATTGGGAAGCAAACCAGCCAGTATTTTGGACCCATCCAAGGGAGGGATGGGGAGTAAATTGAAAAATGCCAGGGCCAAATTTATATACAAAGAAAGGTAGAGCATATTGAAGACCATGCTGGCAGTATTTCCTGCCTGTCCATGGGCAAGGCCAGTAGCCATAAATCCCCGAATCAGGATACCGGTAACCAATGCCAGAGCCATATTCATTAGCGGTCCAGCCGCCGAGACCCACATCATGTCACGTTTGGGATTCCCAAGATAACGTGGATCCACAGGAACGGGTTTGGCCCAGCCAAAATGAATCAGAAATATCATAATGGTTCCCATGAGATCAAGATGAGCCAATGGGTTGAGGGTCAAACGTCCCATGTTTTTAGCCGTAGGATCCCCGAGACGATATGCCACGAAGGCATGGGCGAATTCGTGAAAGGTTAATGCTATGAGGATTGCGGGGACAGCGAGTAATAGTGTATATAGATCCATTTAATCAAGAGTTCCTTTTTCATTTAATAGCCTGCTAATATATACCTTGCACCTTGGAAGTGAACAGGATTAGGACTGGAAATGTTCCTTTAGAGATTAATCAGAGGCTCATTGCTACCAACTATAATCTGGTTCTCACTAATACACATTCACCAGTCTTTGCGGAAATCCTGTATCCTGCAAATTGAGTGGGCAAAGTTGGGAGGTTAAAAAGTTGGGGCGTTTGAGGGTTGGGGGGAAAGTAAAAAAACGTGCTTCATTCAGGCGAGTCGTTCATCTTATACACCTAAAATGATTGATCGCTGACTAAAGATAATTTTCATGATCTTGTATCAACTCAAAATCAGTTTAGTTTCAGCATAAGGAGATTATTATGGATTTAGGTATAAAAAATAAAGTTGCTCTCGTGCAGGGTGCATCCAGCGGATTGGGATATGCAGCCGCTCTCGAGCTCGCCAGTGAAGGGTGTCGCCTGGCAATTTGTGCGAGAACCGAAGTGAATATTCAGAGAGCCGCCGCACAAATCAGCAAGCTCACGGGAGCAACTGTACAGGGATTTGTGTGTGACCTGGCCGATGCTGATTCACGGAAGCAGATGCTCAAGGAAATCACAACCAATTGGGGTTCCATTGATATTCTGGTTGCAAACAATGGCGGCCCGCCTGCGGGTCATTTCAGCACCCTGAACGAAGGACACTGGAACCGCGCGCTTCAGAATAACCTGATTTCCATGAAAGATTCAGCCCAGGAAGTATTGGGGGGAATGGAAGCAAAAGGTTGGGGACGAATCGTGTTTATCACCTCAGTCTCTGTGAAACAACCCCTGGAATCCCTGATTCTCTCAAATACGGCACGAGCAGGTCTCACAGGTTATGCAAAAACCCTGGCTGGACAAGTGGCTGCATCTGGGGTCACGGTAAATCTAGTCCTCCCTGGTATTCACGATACCGAGCGAGTCAAAGAATTGCATTCTGATCTCTCTGATCCAGCCCTCATTGCCAAGGATATTCCCATGAAGCGCTTGGGACGTCCAGAGGAATTAGCAGCTGTTATTGCTTTCCTCTCCTCCACCCGGGCAAGCTATATCACGGGTCAGTCAATTGTGGTGGACGGCGGTCTGGTCAAGAGCTTGTTCTAAGTGACAAAAGCGCCCGAAAAAAAACGGTTTTACTCAGAAGGTCTCCACTTCGAGTGCACGGGCTGCGGAGCCTGCTGCAAATTGGGGGGTGGATTTGTCTATCCCAGTCTGGAAGATGTTGGCTTTGCTGCCAGACACCTTGAGTTGAGCGTCACAAACTTTAGCAAGACTTACATGGAATTGCACGAAGGGCAGTACGTTTTTAAAAATGATGGCGACAACTGCATCTTTTATGGTGAAAAAGGATGTACAATCTATGACGGTCGTCCCAGCCAGTGCCGTACTTTTCCTTTTTGGAGCGCCAATTTAAAGTCTCAATATCGGTGGAAAATAACAGAAGAAGAGTGTGAAGGTATTGGCCAGGGGAAGCTGTTCAGTCGTGATGAAATTGACGACATCAGGAATCAGACCAGCCAGACTCCCTCTGGACCTGATCCGAAGCTTTTAATGGAAAACTCTGACTAGGAAGACTCACCGTAAATTTTCGAATATCTATTCAGAATTTTTTCCAGATCATGCATCCCAAAATGACGGCTGTGCCTGGTAATCTCCCGTCCCTCAGCCATAAAGAGCAAGGTTGGAACAGCAAAAATAAGCCTTTGACCTGCAATTTCGCGGGATTCATCAGTGTTTATATACTCGAAATGCCATAGGGGATTTTCTGCGATAAGTGCTTCGACCTTTGGCCGCAACACCTTGCAAACACTACAGGTTGGTGACGTAAAGTATAGCAAAGTCAATGGGTTTTCAGCCAATAGAACTCGAAGCGCTTCAGCAGTCATTTGAATTGATCACTTTATGTAAATTAGTTGATTGAGTCATTCTTTCAGCGATTCCATGGTGACACTCTTCGCAAGAATCAACCATCACCCATGTTGCTGCATAACAGGGATTCGTGCGAATTCGTATCAGGTTTGGGAATACCCAGAATTCTAGCCTGCTTTGTTAACGAATTGCGAGCAGTTCCACATCAAAAATTAAGGTCGCATTTGGTGGGATAACGCCACCAGCACCTTGAGGACCATAACCAAGATCAGATGGAATTATCAGCCGCCTTTTCCCCCCTATCTTCATGGACATAACCCCCTCATCCCAACCTGCAATAACACGGCCAATACCGATGGTAAAACTAAAGGGAGTGCCACGATCAACAGAGCTGTCAAAGAGGGTTCCATCTTCCAGTGTTCCTGTATAATGGACGCTAACCCCCTGACCGCTCACGGGCGATTTACCGGTTCCAATTTCCCGATCGATATACTTCAGACCACTTGGCGTGGTGATTTCTTCACTCATGATAAAGTCCTTTCATATTAATAGGTATTAGAGAAAGCGGGAGTTAAAGCGTTACAACTTCTTTGTAGAGCTCGAGATCAAACGAAAAGCTACTACCCACATCAAGACGACTCTTTACTTCCAGGTTTGATTCGTGGAGCTTAAGGATATGCTGACAGATGTGCAGACCGAGTCCGGTGCCTTTGACAGTATTCTTCACTGTTTGCTTGGAACGATAGAAACTTTCAAAAATCCTGTCTATATCCTCCTCGGGTATCCCCACACCGGTATCTTCAATACGAAAAGTAAGCATTTCATTGGCGTTTACCTCTGTGCTTATTTTTATTCTTCCACCAGGCGAGGAAAATTTTATAGCATTGCTCAAAAGATTTCGGATGACTTGCCGAAGACGGAGCGGATCAGCATTAACTGTTTGAATAGTGTCTGCAAAATTCCGTTCAATACTAAGATCTGATTGTTCGATAAGCAGGGCATAACTCTGGAGCACATCTTCAATCAATTCCACCATGGGGAATGGCTCAGCGTTGATCTTCATTTGACCCGTTTCCAGGACAGCAACGTCAAACATGTCATCAATGAGAGCGCTCATATGTCGAACCTGCTTGTAAACAGCTCCAAGTTTATGACTGAGTTCCATTTCACTCATCTTTTCACGATGTTCAACCAGGGTTTCAATATTGCCCTGCATAACGGTAAGCGGTGTTTGAAGTTCATGACTCACGGAAGCCAGTAACTCGGTTCGCATTTTCTCTTTGCGACCTAATTCTTCAAACATGGTGTCGATACGATCCATCATATCGCCTACATGCATGGCCACATGGCCAATTTCATCACTGCCCTGGTCATTGAGTACGAAACGGCTGTCGCCAGCTCGGTAGTGTTCTACGGCATGCGCTACTCGGTCAATTCGCCGGGTGAGGAAATACCAGAAAAGGGCCCCTGCCAGACCGGCAATCACCAAACTGAATAAAATAGTACGGCTCAGGAGTGGACCATACTCCTCCCACCAGGTCACGATGATGTCTGCTCCACCTTCGACCATAGTAACTAAAATATAGGCATCAGGATTTTCAGGAGGTCCTACTGCGGCTGCTGAAAAGACAAAATCCAGATCCGTGGCAGTTGGGATTGAAATTTCAATTGGATAATCTGCAGTATCTGCTCTGATAAATGAGTCAAGGACATTGATGGGTACATGGGTTTGAATCAGTGAGGATGGTACATAACTCCCATGCTCCTTGATTTCTCCATCTATGGCAACCAGAAACAGCTCCATACCTGGGTAAAAGGCTGAGATTGAATCAAAAAAGACTGATACGTCTGTGTCAGTCTTTTTTTGCTGCAATTCCTCTGAGATCTCCATGGCAGTGTGTCTGTATGTGGTCTGAATTTCAATTTCCATTTCGGCAAGAATATCAGCCTGGTTCCATAGTACCAGTAAAACACCGTTGAGAATAAAAAACAGGATCAGTGAGATGGAGACCTTAAAGGTCAGGGTGCGATACAGGGGTATGTGGTGAAACTGAACCATTTTGTCGAGCTAGTCTACGATTTCATCCGAAAATTTGTAGCCAACGCCCCAAACCGTAAGCACATACTCAGGTTTATTGGGATTTTTCTCGATCTTTGAGCGCAAGCGATTGACATGGGTATTCACCGTATTCTCATATCCTTCAAAGGAATAATCCCATACAATATCCAGGAGTTGCTTCCGGCTATATACTCGGCCAGGTTGGCGTATGAGTAAGGTCAGTAGATTGAATTCTGTGGCTGTAAGCTGAATTTCTTCCCCACTAATGGAAACCGATCTTTTTTCCAGATCAATTTCGAGCGCACCCTTGCTAATGGTTCGGGTCGAACTGTCTTCACTTTGAATATTGGATGCGGCACGACGCATGACAGCATTAATCCTGGCCACCATTTCCTTGATGCTGAATGGTTTTGTGATATAATCATCACAACCAGCTTCAAGGGCCGCGACCTTATCTAATTCTTCGTGTCGCGCAGTAAGCATAATGACAGGTGTATATATATTATCAGTGCGTAGTGCTTTCATCACATCGATTCCGGAAATTTCCGGCAGCATCCAATCCATAAGAATTAAACCAAAATCTCCCTGGCGAGCCTTTTCCAGACCACTATCCCCATCTCGGGATATTGTGAGCTCAAACCCTTCGTAACGAAGACCATCTTTCAATAAGCCGATGATTTCAGCATCGTCTTCAACAAGCAAAAGATTCTTATTCATAGTTTCCCCTGATCCTACTGCTCCCACACTTCTAGCGCAAGTAGGTTAGTTTCACCATCTGATGTGCATCTGAGATGGTTATTCTGGCAAAATAGATACCTGAGCCAACCAACAGCCTATGCTGATCCAAACCATTCCAGGTAAAAACGTGCTGGCCAGCCTGAAGGTTTAGTTTCGAGGAGTATACTTCCTGACCCAGTGCATTGTATATCTGGATCGAAACTTCTTCAGCCCTCGGTAAACTATAGCTGATATTTACAGTTGGATTAAATGGATTGGGATAGACCGAGGTGATCTTAAAACTTTCTGGAATTTCGATCACAGCTGATTTGAATAGCACACCTCCAGCACCCGCAACAACTGGATTCGAGACCTGTACATCAGCACTGGCAAATCTCAGCAATTCAACCTCCTGGGGAGCTGCACCAGACCAATAGCCCAAAACATTTAGACCTGCTTCAGTATCATGACTCATAACAGTAAGCCCGGGATAGCTCATGATGGATGGTGGGGTCGCTGAACGCACCGTGAATGAGAATGCCTCTGCTAGCTGTGATGAACGCAAATTCAAACGGCCCGCTTCAATGATGAAATCTGCCTGACCTGGACTCTCTGAGCTGATGCGACCCAGACCATTACCTAGAATTTCATTGACGAGAAGCACCACATCAGCCACATTGACGGCGGAATCCAGTGATTTGTCAGCCGCCCAGAATTCACAATCGCCGAAAGTTGACTCTTGGAGGATGAAATTAATGAGAATAACCAAATCCTGAACACCACGATAGCCATCGTGATTGATATCTCCCCTAGCCCAACCGGGGCAGGGTAAAATGGCATCGGTACGGGTGGTAAAGAATAGTGCCGAGTTATCTGTCAGCACATGAGCGGTTTCAGCCCAGCTATTGTTGTATGTATACTGCATCCCAACCTGGCCGGTATGATCTTCCAATCCGATGGTTGAGTATTGACCGTGAGAGGAAGATGATGTACTACCCGTATTGTTATTATTTATGGTGTGGTACTGAATCTTAATGTCACCGTTGCCATCCGTACTACCATAATATTCTGCATCATACAATATGATTTCAAATTTTTCAGTATCGTTACTATAGGAATTCTGCATATTATGATATTCAATGACAAAGAAATGTTCTGAGGCATTGAAATAGGTATATACGTCACCTGAACCCATTACCAGATCATCCCAAAAAGCTGCAATCATAGGGTTTGGTCCAAGAGGACCAGGCACAGGATAATTTCTAAACAAGGCTACCGCACTCTCTCCAAGTGCAATGTAGCCATTAGAACAGATTGAAATTTGATCATACTCCCGGCCATAAAAACCAAAATCAAAGGGAAGACTTATGGTCTCAATATCTTCCTGGTTATTTCCATTGTCGTTCAGTGGAACCAGCGTACCTGTGACTGAACCCAAACCTGGTACGATTTCAATCCAATCGTATACTGGTGCCAGGGCATAAGCTAAATCCTGACTATCATAACAAAAATATCCACCAGCATCTGGACCAGTTGGATCACCGGCAGTTGGTGTTCCAATGGGTAGAAGAATGGATCTCAATTCTACAAATCCATTATCATCTGTAAACTCGACCTGGAGGGGGATCTGAAGTCCCACCGTAACCTGAGTATTAATATTTAGCTCGAAGGCGGAACTGGCATTATCACAATAACCACCAGGTGTGGCATCGCTAAAGCTGGCTGTTGAATCTGTGATCTCAACATTAGGATCAGTACTGCGTAACACAGCAGTCAGATTGCTACTTCCAAGACTCCCGATGTTTTCGCAATGCAATACCAGATCAGTGATCTCCCCAGGATCAAATGAAAAGGGTGGTGTACCTAGATCACCGAGGGTGTTCACTTCCAGATAAGGAGCATACACATCAAAACGTCTGTGATCAGAATAGCTGGTTCCATCCACATCCACATCGATGACGAAATCATAACTGGCAATTCCGGGATAATCTAGAGCAATGGCTACGTTTAAATCATCCAGAGTAACAGATGCACCTGCATCCAGTGTGGCGTAGAGATATTCGGTGGGAGAACCGCCTTCGGGTGTAACACTGACGCTTAGGTTTGAAATTGCTGAGGCACTATGATTGGAAAAAGTTAGCTCAAACTGAGCTGATTCACCAGGATTCAGCATGCCATCGCTATTTCCACTTGTTTCAACCAGAGAGCTGGCGTCAACCAGCACTGCAAAATTGGCATTTCCAACGCTGATGTCGACCTGTTGTGGCTTAAAATTATGCTTGGAAGCCGTCAGTTTAATGCTGGCAGGTAAGACAGCAGGCAATTCCAGTGTGACCATGCCCTCACTATCGGCATAGCCAGAAACGAATACGTCTACACCAGTTAGCGTCACCCAGCAATCCGCAACCGGGTTATCGAAATTATCAGTTATTTCAGCTGTAAAATACATGGCATCCTCCGGGATTTCGGTTGAGGAGCTTACAGTGAGTTCCTGAGGTACTCCTGTCCACAATTCAGTGGCAGGATCACCCATTAGATTATTCCAATGGCTAAATATCTTAACGAAATTGTTGGAATTTGTGGGGTAAGTTTGATTCAGATTCAACCGTCCACGCTCTACTGCAGCACCTGCGTAATAGAGACGGTCGCTGAAAATTCCATGATAGATTCCTACGGATACACAATTATTATAAAGAGTGTGAGTACCTGAAGTGGCCGTACCAACGGCTCCAATAGCGCCTTTTGGAACTGAAGCTGTCCCGACTGTTAAAAATTTCTCTGAACGGGCGTCGCCTGTGAAGCTTCCTGTACCACAGGTTAAAATAGTCACAAAGGGCAATTTGGAAGCATTGCTCAGCGCACTAATGTCAGCATTATCCCAGCCACTCATTCCCAGCCAACCGCGATAATTAAAGAAAGAAACTCCGGAGTTGATACCATTGGCAATTTGAGTTACAAATGATCCGCTATAGACTTCAAAATTTTCCTGATATCCATTGGCCTCCATATACTCATTAATATTCCGGTTGGTCATGATAGTGGAAAGCCCTGAGGAGGCTTGATCACCGACCAGGAGTGCACGCGTATACCAATCCGTATCTACCAAACTGGGGTTCTTTTCATAATTCAATATTTTGCTAATAATGTTGGTTAATTCCGAGGTGGAGCCAAAGGGGATACGACCGAGAAATGCGTCTGCGATATAATCGGTTCCGGCTAAATGGGTATAGGGGAGATCGCCCTCACCTGCATAACTCGAAAAGCTCTCAGTCCAGGTAGGAATATTGAAAGTACCCCCTGCATCACCAACCAGAACAATAAATTCAGGTGGATTCTCCCAGGTGTCATAAGCCGTCTGGATGTAGGATTTGATTGAGGAATTTGATGTCCCTGTAACGAGAGTACTCACGCTATGAACTTCGAATCCTTTTTCATGACGCCAATCAATCAAGTTTTGAAGCAATGCGGTAACCGTTGCATTGTTAGTATGAATAAAAAGAATAGAAGGGATTTGATAATTTTCTTCCAGGACTAGCGTTGAGTTGGGGACCAGAGCCTGATAAAGCGGTTCAAAAAATCTTGAAATGGGACGATCAGAAATGGTCAGGGGCTCGCTGTGGCTCAGATTTACTTCCAGGCCTTCGTAGATACGCAGTTCCTTGCGTACGGGATTGTACTGAAAGGGTGTCACTTCAACATTGACCAGCGTTAAATCACGCATTTGGACGCGCTCGTGGAGAATCACAGGGGATTGAGGAAACCAGGCGTCCCGGTCATAAACATCACTGTTCCTGGCAAAAGTCTCACTGCTAATTTCAGCTTCCAATTGAACAGGCTGAAAGGGAGCAATATCTACATTGGATTCGATTGTGATTGAACGATATGAAATTTCAGCTTGAATATCTCCACTCGCAGGAACGGCCAACAGTGTGGAAGTAGAGGGCAGATCTGGGGCACCGATGAGACGTATCTGGCCTTCCAAATCAGTCCTGAGATAATCATACTCCCTGTCTGAAAAGTTGACCCGGCCTAATGAATATTCAGGCGTTTTTACCGCCAGTGTCGAGTGAACTGCATTATAAGATTTAAGATTCAGAGATGCTCGTTGTGGAGCAGGCTTGGCAGCGCCAATCAGACCCCCTGTTAGGACAGAGGCAAGAAGAATACTCAGGAGATTTTTATACATGGATGACCTTTCATTCGATTCAATAATTCGTAGAATATAGTAGACGGGATCACAGCGTGGAATGCAAGCAATCTAACAATTTGATAAATCATTTGCACTGATCTGGAATCCATTATGAATCTGGATGGTGTCAGAAACATCAAAAAGTCTCTGAATTGCCACAAATATCCCCGCTATGCTATAAAAATGCTCCCCTTAAGAAGATGAGCATTTCGATGAATTCTTCGTGTACTGGCACAAAAATGATGGGGTCCTATTTCAGCAGTGTAACCTTCTGAATATGTTGCTCAGCACCAAACTCAATGCTTACCAGATAAACTGCCGAAGGGAGCCCGGCTGAATTCAAAGTATACTGATGCTGGCCATTGCTCAAATCGGGTAAGAATTCAGAAAGCACGCTTCGCCCGAGTAAATCGAAAACTTCCAGTTTAACACTCCCCTGCTCAACCAGATTGAAGGGGATCATGGTCACGCCATTAAATGGGTTGGGATAGGCCGCACCAACCTCAAAAATAATGGGCCGTTGAATACCCTCATCGACGGCAACGTAGTAAAGATCGGGAGGGTTCGTGGTGAATCGAATAATTCTACCGGCCTCCAGATTTGTGGCCCCTGGTGCATAGTTGCGTGCGTAAACATACATGAGACCATCATTCTGATCCGGCGATTCGATACCAACTGTGCTGTAATTATTGATCTGGTCTACATCATTGATTTCAAAATATTGAAATTCAACCACGCCATTTCCATCATCAGCCGCAAAGGCAGCAGGATCATGGAGTAAAATTTGAAAAGTTTCGCGATAGCTACGATCTCCAAAACCATTCCAGACATCATGCCATTCGATGATGAAAAGATCGTTGACCTGATCGTGAAAAGTATAGAGATCAATCGGACGACCTACTTCCTGACCATTGACCAGGGTATCATTGTCCAGATCATCCCAAAAAGGAGCCAACATGGCGTCAGGTCCCAGGGGCATGGGTATGGACCAGTTTCTGAAATAATTAATATAATCGAATCCAAATGCCGCCCAGCCATTAGAATTGATCGTCAGATTTTCGTAGTCATGGTCATAATATTTGAAGCTGAAGGGCAGGGGCACAATTTCATGATCGTCATCACTCAAACTATAATGCTGTGCACCGGGCTGTGCTGAAAGGTCATGCCAATTATAGGTTGGCACCTCTGGATAGCCGGTATCTGTATCATCATATGCCCAATACCCTTCGTCCTGCAGGGGTGGGGTGGGATCTGAGCTGGTTGTGGCGCCGATTATCACTGTAATCTGCTCATGGAAAAAGGATTCAGTCTGACTGGCAAGATAGAAATCAAAGCGCAGGGGTAATCGACTCCCATGAGCTACCTGATCCAGGCTTCCACTGAAGGAAGCATCTGCAAAAATTAAGGTTCCATCCTCGGCCAGAGTTGCAGAACCAGAAATGTCAGTAAGGCTGGCAAAGGTAGCCGCGCTTGACAAAGAAACACTCACTGCGGCTCCGGTGGCATTCATCCCCTTGAACCTACCGGAAAGGACAAGATTGAAATCGGCACCTGGAACGGGGCGAATACTATTGCTAAAACTGATTTCAAGGGTGGGCGTCACACTAATCACTGGAATGGCTAATGGGAAAGTCGTTCCGCCTATATTGGCATTGAGAGCCAGTTGGCGATCAATAAGCCGAATAAGCGGGGGAGTGACGCTGGAGGTTGCGACGGTGGCCCCAGCTGGAATAGTTACACTCCCAAGCTCAGCGAGGTATGATTGTTCAGGCGTACTTAGCGTGAATGGAACCGTAACTGAGGAACTCCCGTAATTATGCAAATTGGGGGTCCAGGTGGTCATTCCGACATGGACGTTCTCGGACATTCCTGCAAAGGCGACACCTGACCCTGATTCTGGCATAAGCTCGACTGTTTTGGGTATATGTCCCCCACTATTCAGAGTTATTTCGAGACCTGCAGTGGGGTGATCACTATCATAAAAAGACTTTCCATCAAATCGATAAATTCTGACCTGACCGTCAGTCCAGCGGCCAGATCCAACTAAAGCGTTATTCTGGCGGAGAGCGAACACGCCTTCCTGTAGATCTGGTCGATCCAGGGTTATCAAGCCATCATCCCAGGTCACGGATCCAAAATCTGCTGCATTGAGGAGGATTGGTTCGGGATTGAGGAGCCAGACAGGCAAGCTGGGATCACCCATAATATTATAAGTGTGATAATAGAATTCGGCCATTTGACCAGGATCCAGTTCATTCACAAACTCCTCAATAAATCCAAATTTAGCAGCCAGAAGCGCTGGTCCTAATTCATAGACATGACCCTCTATGAGGGCGTCCCAGAGTTTGGCATTGAGGGCGTTGTTAAATTTAGTTCGCGTATGCAAATCAGAAGGTGCCACGACAGCCACTGCACCGGCCGGCACATTGATACTACCCTGGGTCAGCATGGCTTCGCAGAAAGACGGATCAACAGTGGGATGGTCAAATTTGCCAGTGCCACACACAAAGCTGAACACAATGGGTAGTTTATTGCCATTGTGCAAAACTCCTTCATCAAATTCATCAACATGGAAATGAGGGAAGTGCCAGCCATTGGCATCACCCCAACCCCGATAATTCACAACCCCCACCCCATTATTCCAGGCGGCGATAATTTGCTCCGGTCCTGTAATCGGCGGAAAATAGACGGTATCGACTTGAGCATAGCCATAATCCACCAGTTCATTTTTGAGCCAGATAGAGGTCCAGACCGGGGTGAGAATGGTCCCCGTATCGGCATAATTACCGGCGGTAACCAAGGCTCTTTCCAGATATCCTGAAGCTACATCTGGAGTCTGAGCGTAGGCGATGGTTCGGGATATGACCTTGGCCAGTTCCTGGATGGTATCTACTGGCCAGCGACCGATAAATGCCTCTGGGTAATAGTCATCGGCACCACCCTCGATGAGCACATAGGGTAAATCAGTGACATCATTTTCAGGTCCATAGCTAAACGCCGGTACGCCATAGGAACCATCCACATCACCGATGAGAAGTACGTATTCCAGAGAGTTGGAGGCATAGAAATCAGCAATATAATTGCGAATATCAGAAGCTGTGTTACCAGTTTCCGCGAGGGTCGCCATGGTAACCCGAAATCCCTGCCGTTCCTTGAAGACCCGAAAGGGTTCCATATAGGGGTTCAAAAATACCTCATCGACACCAATAATGAGAAAATCACCGCGCTGATAAGACTCCCAGCTATAACGATTCTCCACCGCGCTGTAATTTGGGATTAAATCCTTAAAAGCCAGGGGACCCGATGCTGAGAATGCTACGGCAACCAGACTTAATTTCAGTATAATTTTGCTGCAAATTTTCTTCATGAGGTGGAAACTCTTTTCATCGTACTCTTAATGTGAATTATTCATAAACATGAGTTTACGGGTAATTGCCTGCTGCGAACCTGCCAGACGTACAAAGTAAATTCCTGTACTCACCGCATGCCCTTGCAGATCTTTACCTGTCCAAAACCAGGCGTTCACACCCGGGGAAACCTGGAGATCTTCAGCATAAACCTGGCGGCCTCGAATATCAAAGACACTGATGGAAACCAGTTCTGCCCGTGGAATATCAAATTCAAGCCGGGTTTGGGTCTGAAAGGGATTGGGTGCAACGGAGACCGAGCGTAGCATATTTTCCGAATTTGTAAGTATCTGGCGTTCTTTAACGTTGGGATCAATCCCAACCAGCTCAGATTCAGACAGAAAAAGGGCTAATGAGTCGAGCGCCCAACCCCTGAAGGCAACCGTAGAATCACTGGTCATTTTGAGTTTAACTCTGGCTGATGCTGGGAGATCTCCATGGATAAAATAGGTTTCGCTATGATCTTCAAAATCCTGATCAAACCATTGTTGGTGGATAAGTAATTCTGACTCATCGTTGCTCCAGACTTCCAGCGAGAGCGTGTCTAAATACCACTCAACTTCATAACGATGTTTTAAATATACACCGAGACGTTTTGCTTCAGGAAGCGGGGAAAAATCAATTTCACCCAGTTCCAATTCCATATCCAGTGCTGCCCCATAAAACAATTCAGCCTGGGAGAGGAGCTGGCCATCTGACAGCACCCAGGACCCTGAATTAATAGTCCAGCCGTCCAGGTCATCAAAGCCTGTCGAATACACCGTTGTGGGAGCTGCCGGGAGGGTCACTGTTAGGGCTAGAATGGTCCCAGAGGAAAAAGGTCTCAAGTCGAAATTGTGAATCTCTGGAAAATATTCAGCTGCTGAAACTTTTAGATTGAGCTCATCGCCCTGCCACGTAAAACTGTTAATTCCGGAAGTTAGCGTCAATGTGTCTTTGTGAAAATCATCCCAGACAAGCACCTCATAATTTACACTGGCCTGCGTCAGATTTAGTTCAATCGGATGTTCATCCATGGGCTCCAGACTGAAGTCCAAAATGGTGGCATAGCTCTCACTGGCCAGGATAGCAGACAGCGTGTCCGGCCGATATCCTGGAGCTGACGCAATCATGCGATAAGTGCCTTGATTGACCAGCCTGCGATAACGACCAAATCCATCTGTGACTCTGGGTTGGAGCATGAGACCCTCCAAATCTGTCAGGCTGCCGTTCTGAGCCAGCTTGGCCAGTTGAATCCGGGCTCCTTCCAGGGCAAATCCATCTGAAGCATCGGTGATAATACCGCGGATCATAGCTCTACTCTCCGTTGATCTACCATAGGCGCGATCCATGAGATAAAAAAGACCTGCCAGATTGCGCTCTACCGTGTCATTAATGATGGTGGCGTTGGGCTGGAGATTATTGGTTCCCACCTCAATTAAAAATTGAACGGCACCCGTCTCTGAATAAAACCAGTCGTGTGCATTCCCCCGCGGTGTTTTCCCCGGGGTAACCGCATAGTTTCCGTCTCTGGATTCATTAATAATGCGCTGGGAAAGCCTGAGGGCCAGCGAACTCAACAGCTCGGCTCCAGGTGGTGTTTTGACATCCTCCCACAACCAGGGGTAATAAATAATTTCCGGGGTGCCTGAACGGGCAGAGTGATAGGCCACTGACAGTAAAAATTTCTCCTGTTCGGCCAGGGCCGCAATCGCGCGGGTCTCTGACTCTGAAAAAGGAGCAGATCCCCGATAATAGTCATAATCCCCTACTCCGTACCCATCTCCAAATATCCAGTTGAAGCCATAATTACGGTTAAAATCAACGCCGTCAATATCAAAACCGATGCCTTCAACAAAATCAAAACTGCCGTTGCCATTGTTATCTGTTTTGTTCTTTCGGTAAGTTACATCGATACCATCGTGAACCACTCTTAACCCCTCCGGGTTGTAGGTAGGAACCACCCAGACTTCAAGATTTTGAAGAATGGCTCCTACATGAGAATTCATGGCAACAAAACCATGGAGCAGACTATCAACAAGTCCCATAGCAATCTCCAGACCCAGGATTTCCTCTGCGTGGCACTGACCCAGAAAAAGGAGGGCAGGTTCATCTTCATCCAGAGTTGGGTTATCTGATAATTTTATGGCATAAATTGGCAAATCCTCATTGTTGGAACGGCCAATTTCCCGGACATCCAAAATGGCATTATAGGCTGGGTTCAGCTGAATTGAATCCAGATAGCTCAGGATTTCTTCATAGGTGTGATAACGGGGGTCAATGGCGGAATCTCGCAGCAGAGATTGTGCACCGATCTGACTGTAAAATAACAGGAGAAGGATACCCAGAGATTGAAGTTTAAGCCTATGCATAAATATTTACCTGCAGCATCCTTAATTTATTTTAGAAACATCACTTTCTGAGAATAACTCTGTCTATCAGTGGCCACTGCCAGCACATACACGCCGCTACACAAGGTTTCACCTTGCATATTGAGCCCGTTCCAGGTATAGCTTAAGCCAGAACTACTGCCCAAGTTTTCATAGAATACTTCCCGACCCTTCAGATCGTAGATGTGTATTTCCAGACCTGCTTTTAGCGCATTCTCAATCGGAATGGTTACCGCTCCATTAAAGGGGTTGGGATAGGCAGAACCAACTTGAAAGTCATGTGCCAGAACGGGTGAGTCGATTGAAACGGGGAGTTGTCCGCTATATCCCTGAGCATAGATATTGGTCAGTTCGGTCTTACCTGAAGAACGCATGTCCTGCCAGGCTATGAGGTAGGTCAATGAATCCGGATGGCTATCGGCAAAAGGTATAATATGCGGCTCCATCTGGTTTAGCACTGCCAGTGAAAGGGGAACACCTTCAATGCCATGACCAAGACCATAGGGATGGGAATCATAGAAGTAAAGATCTGTATGAATTCCATTGCGCCCATCTTCCCAGGCAAGCAAATAGCGATTAGCACTTATGGCTCTCAGGGCGGGTGATTTATTCTCAGTTTCCAATGCTGTAATCTGCTCAGCCTCAGTATCCGTGGTCAGATTCTTAACAAAAATATCGTGTTGAAAACCATCATAGTCCTGCCAGGCGGCGTAAAGTACAGAGCTCTGGTCATCAGCAAGACTCAAAGCCAACTGAGTTTGATCACCAAAGGCATTTGTGATGATCTGCTCATCACTGAGATTTCCTTCTGTATCCACCTGAACGAGATACAAATCGACACTGCTCACAGCAACATTGCGCAGATCCTCCCAGGCAATGTAAACCAGATCATAATTTGGATCGTAGACTGCAACTGAGCCCCTTTGAGTTCCTGCGGCCACACTGACTGGTTCTGTCCAGATGATTGCACCTGAATCAGACAATTTCGAGATATAGGTACGCGTGCCATCAACAGTTTCTGACTCCCAAACATAGAGCATGCTGGAATCGGCCATGGCCAATACACTGGTGACATAATTATCACCACCGATTTCCGTCGGACTTACCTGGAGACCACCCGCCGTCCATTGGGCGGCTCCTGATATATCATATTTTTGGGCAAAAAGGAGTAGTCCCTGGAAAAAGATTTCCTCGGTCCAGAAATAATAGAGGTAGTCATCCACACTGGCAGCCATCTCCGGTCTGAACTGCCCCAAAAAGGCATCGGGATTGACCTGGACCCCTTCAGATGGCCAGGTTGGAATCAGATCGTCATCTACATGCTGAGCAAATAGGATTTCGGTTCCGGTAGAAATGTTCGTGTAAGAAAGATAGGCTCCCCCTGAATTATCGGGAACGATTCGGGGATTCAATTGTTGGGTATTCCCTGAGAGTTCTTCCCCATCCATGGCCTTGGAAATGGCTGCAGAATGATCCATGGCCTGAGCCATCGATACGGAACCCGTTCCAGCCCAGCGATTATCTTCCCAGAAAATCAAGGCTTTATCAGTCCCCCAACTCAGCGTTTGAAGCTTGCTGGCATCACCATCAATTCCAAAAAAGAATTCTCTTCCATGAGCATCCCAGGCCTGGTTGCCATCCCGGCGAACATGCTGGACTGTGATTCCGATGCTTCCCGTGGAAGCATCGGACCAAATTACCAGCGCACCGCCATTGCCATCGGAGCGGACTAAGCCACCATTTTGATATTTTTTGCCAGCGGTCAGCGCCATTCCGTTGCTTACAAAGCCCATGGTTCCGTCGGGAGCAATATATTGGATGTAAATATCCGACTGAGGATAGCCACCATCACGCTCATCCAGCCAGGTCACATAAATCCCGCTATCCTCACTCATGGTAAAGCGAGGTTGTAATTGTTTCAGACTTGCCTGGCTCACAGGAATACCGCCAGCTGCCCAGGCAGGATTACCTGTCATATCAAGACTTTGCAGATAAATATCGGGATCCTGGGCATTATTCCGGAAATCCTGCCACACGTAATAGATTCGATCCACTCCATTGGATTTGACCCGACAGGCATTTTGCTCTGAAGCCAGATTGGTAACTGCGATTCCGTTTGTGACCCAGACAGGAGCACCGTTCACATCGAGGAGTTGTGAATAAACATCGGTTTTGATGTGAGCTCGATTATCAAGCCAGGAAACGGCGACGCGATCCCCATCGGCCGGGGCAACTTTTGGATACACCTGATCGGCTGCATCTCCGCAAATCAAGACCCCGTTTTCACCCCATAAACCTGAAAAATTGACATCCAATCTTTGCCCATAAATATCCGGATCATTGGCAGCACGCGTATCACGCCATACCACCACGACTTCGCTACCACTGGTTTCAATACTGTGATTTGTTTGAGATCCATTGGCACTTACCACCACCAATCCATCCGTTCCACCTGCTGCCAAGGGACCTTCGAGAGTTAGCACGGTTCCGAAAATATCACCAGATTCGGACAGTGAACCATCATCCCAGATGACATAGGCAATTCCGGCATCACCACGAGCCATATTGGCCCTCTGTTGGGAACCTGCATTCACTGCGATTGGCACACCGCCAGGATTCCAGGATAAATTCCCAGCTGCATCCAGATGCTGGGCATAGATATCGCCGTATTCATCCTCACGGTAGTCAATCCAGGCTAAAAAGGCACCGCCAGCACCATCGGAAACCAGAACAGGATCTTCCTGCCGACCATTAGATACAGTGGCACGAATACCTGTTTCGCCCCATAGAAGCTGACCCGTTGTATCGATTTTTTGAACGTAAATATCCCGATCGCCAGTTCGCGTATCTGACCAGGCAAAGATCAATTCCCCTGATAAACCAACGTCACCGCTACGCTGCCATTCGATATGGACACCCTGTCGAACAGAGACTCCATTCTCGTTCCATAAAAATTCCCCTGTTGCAAAAACGCTTCCAGTCAGTAGAAGCAATATGAGACGTTTCATTATTTCAAATCCTTTTTTCAGTGGTCTTTAGAACGGTTAAGTTCTGATTCACTATGCCTTAATTTGTGTTTTCGATCGCTTCTAGAAGCAGGATCATATCAATAACATTTGCTTCCCCATCGACAGATAAATCTACACGCTCAAATTGATCCTCATTCATGTCCTCAATCAAAAGGATAAAGTCTAACATTTCCATCAAATCCCGAATATTAACGAGGTAATCAGAATTCACATCACCGTAGGGTGTTTGACCTAAAATTACATCCAAAGAAACATTCACACTTGCCTCGGGGTAGTTCCCAGCACTGGTCGTAAGTGTTAGAGGTATTTCATAATGACCTGGTTCGAGGTTAAGCGACTGAATATCTACTACGAAAGTGCCACTTTCACCTGCTTGAAGCTGTCCTGACCATCCACTGCCAGTGAACCAGGATATTGGAGGCAATATGGAAATGGCTGATTCAGCTTCGAAAGCCGTATCCTCATTATAATGGATGGTTAAGCCGGAATTTCTGCCGGCACTTTGCATTCCCACAGTTGAGCTATTGGTTTCGCCATCCAGAGTTTGGTATTGAAAGATAATTTTGCCATAGGCATCCAGGATAACCTGAAAAGTATACAGATTTGAAGTGCCATACTTTGGAAAGTCTTTCCAGGTGATGATACATTCATCGATGTTGTTGGTCCAGAAATAATGGGTTCCCCAAGGTTCAGCATCGTTGTTTAAATCATCCCACCAGGGTGCGATCAGGGCTGGTGGCGCTGAGCTGGTGGGTAAAAACTTATTCACATAAGGGGAGTAATTACCCATAAAAGAAATGCTACCATTACTGCTGATATAAACCTCAGCGAAAATATCGTCATAAAAAGGGAATTCAAATCCAATTGGGATTGGACCCAGGCTGGCGTCGTCGGGATTTCCAGAATGGATCTGGACATTATCCACAGTCTCAATATCCACCCAACCAAACGTGGGTCCGCCGACATCAGTATCTTTTTTCCAAATGTATCCAAAGGCGTCGCTGCCCTCCCGCAATGAGGCTGAATTCACCTGCTCATTGGGAGCTTCTTTGGTGCCATGCACATACTGGGCTGGGGCTGCTGGTGGGAGCTGATCCAGGCTTGACTGAATATCAATACTATAAGCCAGGTCTGATGCGCCGACATTTGTGATGACAATAGAATCGCGTGTGCTACTCCAGGGGTTAAGGGTAAAATTTAAATTGGTGCCCGTCACAGAGGCAATTGCATCTGGAAGTCGCGTTCCCCTGTCAGTTGAAAAGAGTAGTGCCATGCCATTTCTTATGGGACCAATACTGGGATCATTATAGCGATTATAGGATGCCTGGATGCCTGTTTCATAATCGGGAGATTCGATTCCCACGGTTGAAAAATTGGCCGCCAAGTCAATATTCTCATAATTCTTGTACTGAAATTTGATCTCGTTATCTCCTGATGTCGTAGGATGCTCTTCTGTATCATAGATAACGATTTGAAAACTGAGGCTATTGCCCATATTCAAGTTTGCCATACGGCTCCACTCGATGACAAAGGCTTGATCTGTACTAGCATTCCCATAAAGAACAATCCCGGGACCTGTAGTCAGGTCATCCCAGAAGGGTGCCAGCATGGCTGTGGGACCAACGGGCGAGGGAATGGCGCGATTGTGAAAATTCACTACATTCTGACTTCCAAAAGCTGCCCAACCATTGGTGCAAATAGTGATAGTGGTATAGGTTTCGCCATAGTAGGTCACCGGGAAGGGTAAATTGATTACGCTTGAGGCATCCTCTTCGTCATCAGAATCAGTCATGGGGATGCTCGTACCCAAACCACCGAAGTCTGGATCAATTTCAATCCAGTCATACACCATGGACTTGGTATAGCCCAGATCCAGATTATCAAACATCCGATAACCATACTCGTCGGCCTGGGAAGGCCCATAGCGGCTGGGCTCCCCCACAGTCAGTTCCACTTGAAGCGTATCTATAGAATTTGCACCGATGCATTCAAACTGTAACATAATTTTTTCTGCAGGGAATATTTGATCGCTGAAAATTAGGCCAAGCGTCCCCTCAGCAGTTCCCATGCCGTCAACATTCATCGTTGGACAGAGCAAAATATTCTCAGTAAAGCCGACCAACGCAAGATCCAGTGCCGTAATGGAAATAGGTCCCGATGCTGCACCCCCCAGGTTGGTCAACTCAAGTTCTACCTGAGCCGAATCGCCAGCGTCCAAAATTCCAGCGACCAGATTCAATGCATTGATCCGTATTACTGGCGCTTGTACAATGAGAGTTCTGCTAAGGGTCCAAGCGGTGGCTTCGGTCTGTATTTCTAAATTGATGGTCACTGCCTGACCATGATTCAGATCAGTTGGAGTCCATATTTCAATCGGTTCCAGGTTATAAACGCTTTGGGCAGGAATGTTTGGAATGTTAATCGATTCTCCCAGAATAATTCCGAGTGTCCCTGTTGAAAATGACAGATTCACATTATTCAGAGCAGCTCCTGAATTGGTGAAAGAAAGTGACATGCTGGAGACACTACCAGCCACGAGCTGTCCCTCATTCTCAAAGCTCCAGGAATTCAGCTCCAGCGGATAATCAGGTTCGCTGATCGGCAGGGTTGCTAAATACGGAAACAGATTGGTTCCAGTTACAGTTAACTGGATTGCTTCGGCCATCGTTGATTCATAGGGTAAGTTAACCATACCATCAGCATCGGTATAAGCAGCCGAGTTATGCTCTGCGTTATGGAGGGCAACAAAAGCTCCCTGGATTGGATTGCCTAGCGGGTCAGTCACCGTAACCAGCGTTGAATGATCATCTGATAGCAACCTTTCTGAGTGACTTACACTTATGATCTGGGGGATTGCTGTCCATAATTGCATCCCTGGATCACCGAGGAGGTTATAAATGTGGTGGTAAAATTCCGGAGTCTGATCAAACGGGAAATAGGTGTTCTGATGATAGTTTCGCCAGAGTTCAAATTTACCATTCCAGACTGCCTCTCCCAGGGTTGTGATCCCCTGATCAAAAATTCCTGAATAAATCCCAATATCGATAACGTTGTTGAATTGCGTGTGGGTATATAACTCGCTGGGTCCAAAAAAAGCCACAGCGCCCTTGGGCACAGAAAATGTCCCAATTCTGGTCCAAACTTCTCCAAAACAAGGATCCTCAATTGCAGCGAAATTGCCACCGCCACAGACAATTGAAGTGATGACAGGTGTCTTCGATCCATTCCCAATCAGGTTGTAAATATCGTAACTACTAAAATCAGGACCAAACCAGCCAGTGTACATACCAAAGCCGCGATAATTCACGAAAGCAACCCCGGCATTGATCGGGTTAGCAATATCAGATGTGGATGATTGATTCGGATGATAGGCTGTGTAAACCTGGTCAAAACCATTTTCCATTAGTTTTGATGCAACCCATTCCTTCGTCGCCTGGGCTGATGCTGCTCCCCAGTTTGTGGAAATCATAAGCGCTCGCTGGAACCAGTCTGTAGCTTCCATATAAGGGCTGGATTCGTAAGCCACAATCTTGGCAGTGAATGCGACCAATTCAGAGATAGTATCTACAGACAAGCGTCCCACCATGAGTTCTGGAAATGAATCATCCCCTTCCAGGCAGGCATAATTATGATCTGTGACCAGATTCTCGCCCTGAGGGTTCTGAATATAATGCCCGGGAATTCCCTGATCCTCATCCCCAATGAGTACGAGGTAATCCGGTCGGTTCTCCCAGCTATCCCAGGCGTCCTGGATATAGGCTTGTATGGCTGAAGCAGAATTTCCAGTCGTTGTGGTATTCACGATGGTAACTTTATAACCCATCCGCATTTTCCAATCTGCAAAATAGGTGATATAGTTTTCAAAAAGAGGTGGAGTGATAATCAGGTAATGACCTTTTGGTCCAAAATGATTCTCTGGCAAATTCACAGAGCGAACCCCACCCTGATCAGTTAGTTGTATATCTTCTGCCAGCACGAAGCCCTGAATTTCAAATTGAATCGAGGTAGGAATGTTTAGTGAATGACTCACTGGGTCCAATTGAACAGGTCGTAGCGTGATGGGTAGAAAGCTGTGACCCTTCAGATGAATCACCGCGTCAGGTAGAATAGCAACTGGAATGTCCCTGAGATTCTGGCCCCAGTCATAGGCAGTGACAGACTCTGCCTGCGGGTCTGAATCCAGATGTCCAGGCGGTGATGTCTTGAGTGAAATATCATGGAGGACATAGTCCTGTCTCTGCAAATTCGAAACCGTGATTGGACCTGTTAAGGAACCGGGAATGAGTTCACTCAGCATGGGCAGTGCAGCATCTCCAGGGCCACCGGATACGCCATAGCCGAATTCATGAAAGGCGTGTGGATGTTCCAGCAGATTACGCCAACTGGCTTCAGAAATATGCTGAAAATCCAGAGTGACCAAAATGCCATTTGGTCTAGGACTCAAACTTATGTTCGGGCGTATTAAATCAGCAGCTCCCAAATAACTGAGAGCCAGGAGCATGACAACTATGATTAGGGTAGATTTGGGCATAGTGGGTTAATTGCTTTGGATGGTATAGCGTTTAACCCCCTCTCTTGTAGCGGCGTAGATCATACCATTCGCAACAAATGTGCGGTACGTGTAGCCTGCCTCAATGGCCTGATCCACACGTGGATTTTCAGGATCACTGAGATCTACCAGAAATATCCCGTTCTCCCCACAACTCAAGATGGCAATCTCATTCCATAAGCTGATTTGTTTTACCCAACCACTTACTTCGATATCTGCCATATGAGTCAGAGTGCTATCACCCGAACCCAGTGAAAAAACACCCATTCCGGCCCAATTATTGGCACTGAGTAGATAATTGTCATAAAATTTGACTTCCAGCGCTTCCCCGGGCGTATCCATTGTGCTTAGTGTGTCCAGGTTTATGCCATCCAGTCTGTACAAGCCAATTCCCAGTTCATCGTGGGAGATGGCCATCAAATTGTCTCGTAAATCGAGCCCAAGATTGACTCCGCCGGTTGATGAGCCAACATTATTCAGCTCCCAATACTGAAAGGCTGGTGACGGATTGAATCTCCGGTTGAAAAAATA
>JABMOT010000066.1 GCA_013202385.1 Fidelibacterota bacterium | reverse complement strand
TTGAGTTTTGCTGGTTCAGAAGCTAAAAATTTAGTGCTGATAGGGTCGACAGATGAAAACCATAATTCATTGGTTCCCAGATCAATGGCGATAATGCTATTGTCCGCGGGATTAAACCAGGCTGAGTGAGCGTGGGGTCCCTGTTGCCGCGCAGTTGTTCCCTGGCCGCTATGCTGCTGGACATCCAGGAGATCACTTAAACGACCCTGGTCATCTAGTTGAAGAAGCCCAACGTTACCACCCGTATAGTTGGCTGTCAGAACAAGACCTGCAGCATTGACGGCAACGAAACAGGGGTGAGCGCCACCAGAGGATTTGCGGCTTAATAATATCAGACTGTCTTCGGAAACCAGATAGGATTCGACACTCCCGACTTCGTCATCATTGCTGATTTCATTCACAGCAAGCAGGAATTTCTTGTCAGTGCTAAGCGCCAAATAAGAAGGATTATTTGACATGACGGCCAGCCCTATTCGGCTGAGGCTGCCATCTTGATGGAGTGCATACTTATAGATGCCCATGCTTTCACCATCGGTATATGTGCCTACAAAAAATGATTGTGTTTCGCTTGAATTCATGACTTCCTTTTTGGTGGTTTGGCAACCCGACACGATGAGCAGAGCTGAAAGTGTGATGGTTAATAGAAATATTTTCATCCTTTCCCAATATAGTCTTAAAAACCAAGACCCAATCCACTATTGAATAGAATTTTGTGTGGTTTTTGTCATATCAGGGACGTGAAACAGCATTAATTTGGCTTCACGAATTAACCTTTTAGCAAAAACGACGTTTCATCTACAGAATGACACCATCAGAGTCTCAGAGAACCGACGTCCAACTTATCCGTGATTGCCAGTCGCATGATCAGGCAGCCTTTCGATATCTGGTCGAGCGCTATCAGGCCACCGCCTTTCGTTTTGCCTTTCGCCTGTCCTGCGAAACGATGCTAGCTGAAGATATCTGCCAGAAAGCGTTTCTCCGAGTTTGGAACTATCGGCTGAAATTGAATCCAGAAGCCCGGTTTGCTACGCTGCTCTATACGATTGTCAGTCAACTATGGATTGATGAAACCCGCTCTAGAAACAGACGGCCCTCTTCAAAAGATAGTATTGATCTGAATCAGGACCTCATAAGCAATGAGCCTTCCATAGAGACCATCAGTCATAATCAAGACCTGGCAAGGCGGATCAAACGACTTAGTCATAAACTGCCGCCCAAGCAACGCCTGGTGTTTACCCTGAGAGATCTTGAAGATTTAAGCATTGCAGAAGTTGTTCAAATCACGGGGATCTCTGCAGGGTCTGTCAAGACCAACCTCAGCTTAGCCCGCCGGAAACTTCGCCAGCAATTACAAGCGATTACAGGAATAGAATCATGAAACATAATAAATGGATTAATTACATCCACCTATTGGGAAGCGATGAGTTGGAACTTAGGGAGCAGCAAGCCCTGAATGAGCACTTGAAAGTTTGTTCAGGCTGTAGAGCCGTTTACGAACAGCTCCGGCTGGATTGGGCTGGTGTCATAGGTGAAATGACCATGTCTCCTCATATTCCAAACCCGGAGGCCTTGACCGCCAGCATTCTCACCCGAATTGAAAACATGGATACCCAATCTTTCAAGCACCAGCAATTACGCGTGGCTAAGGGGTTTCAGCTGGTTTTTCATCCAGATATTAGACTTGGCCTTCAGATAGCAACCCTGGTTTTACTGGCTGTTTTCCTGGTTGAGCAGTATGAGGTCACCAAATCGGTTAAGCGTTTGGAGATCCAAATGCACAAGCAATCGAATCAGGCACATGTGGTAATTTTGCCTGATCGTATTAAAAAGAGACTGTTGGTGAACTTGAAACAGCAACTTGATAAACACAGTTTATCCTCAAAAAGAATAGAGCGTGTCATCAACAGGTTGGAAATCACTGCTCAACCCGCTGATTTTTGGCATCTGGAAAGTGGCGCAAACGAGGGGGATTCCGAGTTGTCAATTTTTGAACGTATGAAGGATAATTGGAGGCGACCATGAAATTTTCAAGGACACTAGTGATTTTGATACCCCTGGTTATGACGGGTTGTCTGGAAATAGAAACATTGACAAGGATTTATCCAGACGGTAGTCTTGAGCGCAGCATTGAAATAAGGGGATCAGAAGCAGAGATGCAAAGTACCAGCTTTAATATTCCACGAGCAGACAGCATAAATTGGAAAATTTCAACAGAATCTGTGAGAGATGATAAGGTCTTATACAGAGCGACAAGGAGCTTTGCATCAGTTTCTGAAATGAACAAGAGCTTTGAAAACAACTCAAACCCGCAACGAGTAAAGATCAAGGCTGAATTGAAGCAAGCTCAGGGTTTGTTTTTTACCCGCTACTCATATTCAGAGAGGGTTTGGGCAGAATTGCCGGGACCCAAGCTTCCCATGGCCGAGTATGTGAGCCAGGCAGAAGTAGATGCTCTCATTCTAAGTGAAACAGAGTCTGGTGAAGGCCAGTTAGATAGTATTGAAGCAAAGGACATCGAGGATCGTCTGGATCTTTATCTCCAAAAACGGATTTTTGAAGACTTTGCCGGCCTACTACGTGAAGGAGCACGGCGAGCCGGCAAAATAGAAATGGTGGAACTTGTTTTAAGTGAGCACTCTGATTCATTGATGAGTCAGCTCAGTGTTACCAACTTTTACAATGAAAACCAGGTATGGAAATCGATTCTTGGAAATTATCTGGATGCCAGTGTGGTGGATGCAATCCAGGAGCACAATCGAGCGGGTTTAGCAGCGTTTTATCAACGCTGGCAGTTTTTTGAAGAGACGATTCTAGATGATTACAAGTTTGAAATCGAGCTCCCCGGAGTCCTGAGAAACACGAATGCCACAGCTGTCCGTGGAAACCGGATGACCTGGGAACCGGAAGCGATTGTATTGTTTTTTGGGGGCACACTTCTTGAGGGTGAATCATCTCAGGTCAGAATCTGGTCCCTGGTAATAACAGCAGCCTTGTTTCTCCTGACATTGATTCTCACCATCGTGGGTTTCGTGCGACAAAGGAGAACCCGGCATCAGATATAGGTGGCACACAAATATGATCCCAGGCTAGTCACACTGGGGGGAGTCAAAACCCAAGGGATATTAAACGACGAACTGAATACGATATCTTGCCCCACTCGAGGTGACGAGATGTCCTGAAATGCCGATTCGTTATTTGTGTAAAAATCGGTGTAAACAAAAAAGTTAAATTGTCTTAGAACATGTCCGAGGCTATATACCAGGAATTGCCACAGGCGGTCAAGCGCTTATTGGAATCCACATCGGTGAGTAGCAAAGCCGAACAGTGAAAGAGCCAAGACGTCTTCGTGAACCCCGACACTTATGTGGGGGAGAAGCGATCTCCCTTTTGTAAACAAGTTGCCTATCCGGGTTCCTGCTTATGAAGGGCAGTTTTAAGTCCTGCCCAGGACTCGACAGTTTAAGGTCATGCCGGGGACATGGGCTTACAGCCCGCTGTACAGTGAGCGGTCCGAGGGATTCTAAAACGACTCATACCGACCTCCTTTCGATGTTTTTTTCACGCGTATCATTTGGTTAAATCATTTGTCCGTAGGCGGATTGGTTCACATAGAAAAGTCCCTGGTTTACCACACCAGCGCCAGGTTGTGAGTTGGGATTAATCTGATTTTTAGCTTTTAGATAACTTTGGAGACTGACAAAGTTCCAGCCTTTACTCGGGCCAGTTCCAGTGCTCGTAAATTCCAGACAATCCTGTCCGGTAGTGGCGTCAATACAAATCTGAGTGTTCATCTTTTCTCCTTAGACAAAATGTGTTTTTGGTTTTCAAAACATACATGAATAGGCATGTATCTATATGTTGATGTAAAAAAAATCACTTGAGCTTCTCGATCTCCACAAACTGCTCTTGAAAACCATTACAGCAATTCACAATGCAGATTGAGTCGAGGTGGTAATAGACTTCTTTCCCCCGCTTGGTCGACGAAACGATGGCGGCATTTTTTAAGACGCTTAGATGGTGAGAGACAGAGGGTTGCTGCATATCGAAATGGTTACAGATTTCGCTCACATTCAGTTCTTTGTCTTTTAGTAATTCCATGATCTTCACCCGGTTTGGATCCGAGATTGCTTTGAAG
>JABMOT010000065.1 GCA_013202385.1 Fidelibacterota bacterium | reverse complement strand
TTTGTGCCCAATTTTATTCAAGCCAAAATCGATCAAATATGGCAAGTTATTAAAAATGTTGACCCAGGATACAATGCTGTCCAATTGCAGGCTGCTTGAAAAAGGGTTTATCAGGAACGACTATGTAAAGTCGATCAAACAAGGAAAATACAAAAAGAGATAATTACTTAAAGAACTTCTTTAAGTGCTTAAAAAGGGGTGCTGGCAAGCGGGTGGAAACCTTCACGAAATAGATTGACTTTTGTTTACAGAAGAGGGGGTCAAGTTTGATAAAATCCTTTTGGGTGGTAAGCCAATAATCGCATGGATATGCGCTTATTGCATCCAGTTGCTTTTTGTTATAAATGCTATGATCAGGGAAACTGATTTGGACAACAGAGGCTGGGTGAATACGGTGTACAGAATTGAAAAAGGAGTGTGGTTTTCCCAGGCCTGCAAAGAGCCCATAATTGCCACTGAGAGATGCCAAGGGAAGCCCCTTACCGGCGTGATCAAAGACGTCGACATCCAGGGTGAAATCAAGATTAAACTCTGAGCCTAACAGCTGTCCTTCTTTGCTGTAAAGCACGATGTCGGCACGATCAGAATTGCGCGCATTTTCTCTTAGCGTACCCCACGGTAGCACATGGTTTTTTTGTGTGGAAGGAAAGTCAATTATTAAGATATTTAAATCCCGATTAAGACGTCGATGTTGGAAGCCATCGTCGAGAATGATAACGTCTGGGCTGAAGACTTCACCGATATATTTTGCCCCCTCAACACGATCCTCGGATACAACGACAGGGACCCCTGGAAAATTATGCGCAATCAGAAAGGGCTCATCTCCGGAGTCCACGGATGTTCCCAAAAGGGTCGATTCAGTAGCCACCAGATGTAACCCTTTTGACTGTCTACCATACCCACGCGAAAGGACGGCCGGCTTTATATTGTTGCTTAAAAAATAGTCGAGAAGACTCTGAACAAGAATCGTTTTTCCACTGCCACCAACGGAGATGTTGCCAACAGAAATGACAGGAGTTTTAACGGTGTGAATTTTAAAAACACCAAGATCGTAAAATAAATTCCGAGCTGAAATGATTAAACTATAAAGGCCAGAAAAGATTATTCTGAAGGGTAAAAACCAGCGTGCCGCCTGTAAGTAATTTGCTAGTTTCATGCGGGGCGTTTAAAACAATTTGTCCAGATCATCCTGATGGTATTTACAAAACAGACTCGCTTGCTCCAGTGCTGTATCCAACGCTTTCCCACGCAATTTAGGATTAACTTTTATGGGCTCACCGAAGCTGGCAATTGCCTTGGAAAAAGGAACAGGGATGGCAAATTTATCCCAACCCCTTGCTCTTAATGCCCACTTAGAAACCGTGGCTGTTGGAACGATATATCCCTCCAGATGCTGAGCAGCTACAAAGGTCCCAGCCTTCATTACTCGCCGTGGACCCCGGGGACCGTCGGAAGCAAAAGCGGACACTTTGTAGTGTTGTTTGCGTAAAAATTTGATCATGCCTGTATATGCTTGACGGCCACCACGTGTACTGGATCCGCGAAAAGTGACATAGTTTAAACCCTCTAAAACCGCACTGGCAATATCTCCATCACTGGCCTGGCTGACAATCGCTGCCGGGCGAAGCGGAGCGGTAAGATACCAGGCAATAAACATGTCCCCGTGCCAGAATTGAAAAACCAGAGCTTGATCATTTTTTAATAAATATAGAACCCGCTCCCAGCCGCGCACTTCGAGCCTTAAGCTTTTACCGATCAAAGTCACGACATATCCGCCAACACGACTGGCGATACGGGATATGCGGGCTTGGGTCTTTCGGCTCAACCCCATGATTAATCCAGATCACTCAATATTTGGTTGGCGATCAGCTCTGCACATCCCGGTTCTCCAAGAGCCGTTTTTAGGGTGTTCAGTTTTGATAACATGGCGGTCCTGGCTGTTTCGTCTGTCAGTACAATAGTGACAGCATCAAATATTTTTTGGCCTGTTGCATCCCCTTGAATTAATTCAGGCACCGCCCGCTCACCGACAATAAGATTTGGCATGGCGATGTGATCGATATCAACTAACAGTTTGCCTATAAGGTAAGAGAGGGCTGCGATTTTATAAATCACTACCATGGGTGTGCCCAGAAATGCAGTTTCAAGCGTGGCCGTCCCCGAGGCAACAATGGCCACATCAGAGTGAGCTATCAGAGGGTAGGGGTCATCTTTTATAATCTGCAAATTTTCGATTGAGGCATAAGGTTCGTAGTACGATTCGGATAATGAGGTCAAGCCAGCCATAACAAATTGCAAGCCGGGAAATTGAGCATTCAGCAGGTTGATGGCATCCAAAACTGGCTGTGCATGTCGCTCCATCTCATTCCGCCGCGAGCCAGGCAACAAGGCGATGAGGGTTCTATTCTCATCTAACCCGTGTTGCTTAAAAAAGAGGCTGCGCTCTGGAAGATTGAAATTTTTTTCGACGACGGGATGACCGATAAAAGAGACTGGAATTCCATGTTCTTTATAAAAAGGTTCTTCAAAAGGAAAGATCACAAAGATCCGCTTGATGAATTGACGCATGGTTTTTACACGGCCTTTTTTCCAGGCCCATACCTGGGGAGAAATATAGTAATAGACCGGAATCTTCAATGCTTTTAGCTTCATTCCTAACCGAAGGTTAAACCCGGGATAATCAAGCAAAATCGCAGCATCCGGTTTACGAGTCCCGCATTGTTCTACGACGCTATTCATGACTTCTCTAAAAAAAGATAGATGTTTTAAGACTTCTATAAAACCAGTGACAGAGAGATCTCTTACATGGTAGAGGCCATCCAGGCCTTCCTTTTCCATATGATCACCACCCAGACCCCAGAAACTGAGTTCGGGGTTGTGAGCTTTCAGTGCTGCCATAAGTGGCGCAGCATGCTGATCACCGGAAATTTCGCCGGCGACAATTAATAAGTTTTTGGCTTTGGTTTCTATAGGTTATCCAGAAGTTGTTGGTTGATCAATTCGGCAATGCGCAAGGCTTCAAGGCCATCACGTCCGCTCACAAGCGGTGTCTTCTGCTGGCGAATCGAATTCGCAAAGGACGCTTGTTCAGCGTACATGGCATCAAGTTTTGGTAATTCACGATTGCTATAGACGATTGATTTGTCCGAACCCTCCAGAGGAATAACGCGATCACCTGTTGCAGGAGCGTCCCTGGGCGATAGAGAATACATTTCCGTGGAGCCCTTTTGGAAATCAATGGTGATATAATGATCGGGCTGAAAAATGCGCATCTTCCGCATTGGATTCAAGGAAATGCGGCTGGCCGTGACATTTGCAACACAGCCGTTTTCGAAAGTCAGTCGGGCATTGGCAATATCTGCCAGTTTTGAAATAACGGCGAGACCATTAGCCTGTATATCAGTAACTGGACTTTTTACCAGCGATAAAATAATGTCAATGTCATGGATCATGTTTTCATGGACCACTGGATTATCGATACCGCGTGGTACAAAGCTTACCAGCCGATGGGCTTCAATAAAACGCGGTTCCAGAACAATCCCATCCAGGGCGGCAAGTGCGGGATTAAAGCGCTCAACATGACCAACCTGAATATTCATACCCTTACTATCCGCAAGGGCGATGAGCACTTCGGCTTCTTCAAGGGAAACGGAAATAGGCTTTTCAATAAAAACGTGTTTGCCGGCTTCCAGGGCTGCTTTGGCGTAGAAAAAGTGAAAAGGTGTCGGGCAAGTGATAAAGAGGGCATCACAAGCGTCAATAAGAGACAGATAATTTTCCGCCACAGGGACGCCAAACTCCTTGGCGACAAGCGTGGCACGATCAGGGTCTGAATCAAAGATTCCCAAACAATCCCAATCCTGGTGTTGGCTTAGATGTCTGGTGTGAAAGCGGCCAATGTGACCGGCACCGATCAATCCGGCTTTGAGTTTTGGTGAGTTTGTCATAGCGCGAAAATTAAGTCAAAACGAAGGCCGTGAAAGAGTAATCCCATTCTGGATTAGAGACTCCTTTTGAGCATAAATGCTGCAAAGTGGGTGTTCAACAAGGTGCGCTATTTATTAATCCATAAACAGACGCGTTTTGCACTTTAGCTAAAAATCAATTCATTCATGGCTAAAATTGTAATTATTGTTAATTTAAATTGTCTTCCAGACGAATATTGAACAACTTGATGAACTTTAAGGGTCAGATTATGCCAGCACGTGAAACTATTCTCAAAGAGCTATTAGAAGCCAGTCACCTCCAAGGTATCGAGGCATTGCTTAGCTGGGATCAGGAGACCTACATGCCAGAAGGCGCCGGGGCTGCCCGTGCTGAGCAGGTTGCCTACATCACGACCTTAATGCACTCGAAGCAGGTTGGTGAACCTTTGAAAAAAGCGCTCGAGGAACTTATTAATCTGCAAACCGGTGAGTTGCGAGTGATGACGCTTAACGATCGGGAAACCCGGCAATTGAAGGAAATCTGGCGGGATTATCGCCAAGAGGCTTCGCTCCCCACTCACTTTGTCACCGAGTTGGCTAAACATGCCTCTGTATCGCAACAGGCCTGGGTAAGAGCGCGCAAAGATAATGACTTTGCATTTTTTGAACCCTTTTTGAGCAAAATGGTTCAACTGCAGAAGGAAAAGGCCAAGTACCTGGCAAGCGGGAATACAGATTATGATAGCCTGCTGGATCAGTTTGAACCTGAAATGACCTCGGATAAAATAAGCGTACTGTTTGATGAATTGCGTGTGCGCCTGGTGCCCCTCATACAAAAAATTCAGGAAGTAAAACACAGAGTAAACGGGAGCCTGCTGACAAAAGAATACGATATTGGCAAGCAGTGGGATTTTGGTGTATCTGTGTTGGAAGCCATTGGTTTTGACTTGAATACCGGTCGCCAGGATCGTTCAGCGCACCCGTTTACGACCAGTACTCACCCCACAGATGTTCGCACCACTACCCGTTTACGCGGAAATGACATAAGATCGGCATTACTTAGCACACTCCATGAGGGCGGACATGGACTCTATGAACAGGGTCTGCCTGTTGAAGAATATGGCAACCCCCTGGGTCAGGCCATTTCATTGGGAATTCATGAGAGTCAATCACGCCTATGGGAAAACCTGGTCGGTCTCAGCCCTAGTTTCTGGCGATTCGCTTATCCAAAGCTTCACGCCAAGTTCCCGGATCAACTGAAAAACGCTGATCGGGACATGTTTTATGCAGCGATGAATCGAGTGCGTCCCAGCATGATCAGGGTTGAGGCAGACGAAGCCACCTATAATCTTCACATCATGCTTCGCTTTGAAATTGAAAAGCAGCTTATTAATGAAAATTATCCTGTAGCAAAGCTGCCAGAGCTGTGGAACAAAAAGATGGAAGAGTATCTTGGTATCACACCAGCCAACGATACTGAGGGCGTGCTTCAGGATGTACATTGGTCGTTTGGAGCATTTGGCTACTTCCCAACCTATACCCTTGGTAACTTGTATAGTGTTCAATTTTTTAATCAGGTAAAAAAAGAAATTTCCGGGCTGGATGAATCATTTGCACGCGGGGATTTCTCGGGTCTCTTAAACTGGTTAAGAAAAAACATCCATAGTAAGGGACGCGGACGAAAAGCTGAGGAACTGATTCTGGAGCTCGCAGGTCAACCTCTCTCGGCTGGCCCTTTCATGGACTATCTTGAAGAAAAATATACCCGGGTCTACAGCCTGAGCTAATCGCAGACCTCTTTTCAACGGGAAATGGGCGTGAACAACAAACAAATAATAAAAAGCACTATCGT
>JABMOT010000064.1 GCA_013202385.1 Fidelibacterota bacterium | reverse complement strand
GTACCAATTTGGCAAAGTCAAAGCTTTTGAGAGGTCTGAATATCCTCATAGCTCAATCTGGGGAGATGGGTGCCCTGCCAATGCTTATGGCAGCAGTGGAGCCAACAGCTCAAAGCGGCGATTATTTTGGTCCCTCAAACTTTTCAGAGTGGCGGGGATATCCAAAACAAGTGCAATCAAACAAGCTTTCCCATAACATGGATATTGCAGCCCGTCTCTGGTGGGTCTCAGAGAAATTAACTGGTATTTCATTCGAGATTTAGCAATTTAGATCCTTTCACGAGAGGAATTATATATGGAATATTTAGCATCACTAAACCCCGTCTTATTAGCACTTTTGGGGGGCTTATTTACCTGGGGACTAACGGCCCTCGGTGCAGCCGGTGTCCTGTTCCATAAGGAGAAATCCTTTATCAATATGGACGCCATGCTGGGATTCGCTGCCGGTGTTATGATCGCCGCAAGTTTCTGGTCACTTCTGGCTCCAGCTCTGGAAATGGCTGAAGGAAGGTCCCTGCCACCCTGGGTTCCCGTGTCTATCGGATTTTTGAGTGGTGGCGCTGTCCTTTACGGAATCGATAAACTTCTGCCGCACCTTCACCTGGGTGCACCCATGGAAGATGCTGAAGGTGTTCCAACATCCTGGCGCCGTACCACCCTGTTGGTCATGGCTATCACCCTCCATAATATACCCGAAGGGCTGGCTGTGGGTGTCGCTTTTGGAGCGCTGGCAGCTGACATTCCTTCGGCCACGCTTCCAGGCGCCATCGCCCTGGCCGTGGGCATTGGCATCCAGAACTTCCCCGAAGGTCTGGCTGTGTCCATGCCCCTTCGCAGAGAGGGTTTTACCAGGACCAGAAGTTTTATGTATGGACAACTCTCAGGAATGGTCGAACCTGTTGCCGCCGTTTTGGGAGCGCTGATTGTCACGACCTCCACAGCTATTTTGCCTTTCGCTCTGGCATTCGCAGCAGGTGCCATGATCTTTGTTGTGGTGGAAGAGCTGATTCCCGAAGCCCAACGCTCCGGAAATACTGATCCGGCCACCATAGGTGCCATGTTAGGATTCACGCTGATGATGATACTGGATGTAGCTTTAGGGTAAAAACCAGCCCTCGTTTTCCAGGGTGCGGGGATCTGGGCAACACCGTTGGACAGACTCAAAACGACATTGAATCCCTTTTACTCATAATTATATTTTCGCCGCTTTTTAGCTGGTTATGTTTTTTTAAATGTTGTATAGAATCTATTGGTGGAACCATTTGAAATGTGGTTCTTTTGGACAATTTAGATCGGGAACCTGTGCGATTTTAACACATAGAATTCACTGTAATAAATAAGATTTGGGAGAGAACTAATAATGGCAAAACATGTTTTTCAAACTGAGGTAAATGAACTTCTACACCTCATCATTCATTCACTCTATTCACACAAAGAGATTTTTCTAAGGGAGTTGGTATCCAATGCCTCAGATGCCTTGGACAAACTAAAATATTTAACCCTTACTGAAGACAAATTCAAAAAAATCAGTTTTGAACCCCGGGTTGACATTTCCTTTAATGATTCCAAGGACGGACGGACGCTGACCATTATGGATTCAGGAATTGGGATGAACGAGGAAGATCTGATTGAACATTTGGGAACCATCGCCCGCTCAGGAACTAAAAATTTCCTGGGTAAACTGACTGGGGATGCCAAAAGGGATTCCAATCTGATCGGTCAATTTGGCGTCGGTTTTTATTCCTGCTTTATGGTGGCTGATCAAGTAGAAGTCATTACGCGCAAAGCTGGTGAAGAGCAGGCCTTTCGCTGGGTTAGTGATGGCAAAAGCGGATTCGAACTGGAGCCCACGGTAAAAAAAGAGCCCGGTACAGAAATCACACTTTATCTCAATGATGAGGGAAAAGAGTATGCCAGCCGCTGGTCAATCACAGAAATTCTGAAAAAATATTCAAACCACATCGCTTTCCCGGTTTATCTCCACTATGAGGAGAGTCATTCTGATGGAGAGGGTGATAAGAAAAAAGAGATCAAAGAGGAAAAGACTGAGCAGGTTAATGATGCCACAGCATTCTGGAAAAGACCAAAGAGCGAGTTAAAAAAGAAAGATTACAACGAGTTCTATAAAACCTTTAGCAATGACTTTAAAGACCCTGCTCTCCACGTACATACTCAAGCTGAGGGTGCCATGGATTATACCACCCTTTTCTTTGTTCCTGAAAAGGCTCCCCAGGATCTGTTTTATGCTGACTATAAACCTGGTGTCAAACTCTATGTCAAACGTGTTTTTATCACAGATGATGAAAAAGAACTTCTGCCCACCTATCTCCGCTTTGTTAAAGGTATCATTGACTCAGAAGATTTGCCGCTCAATGTGAGCCGCGAGATTTTGCAACAGAATCGTGTATTGGATAATATCCGTAAAACCTCTGTCAAAAAATTGCTGAAATCCTTCGAAACTCTAGCCAAAAAGGAGAAAGACTACCTCAAATTTTATGGTGAGTTTGGTCGGCCTTTGAAGGAGGGCTATTTTCAGGATCGGGACAACCGAGATCTCTTGGAAAAACTGGTCCGCTTTAAATCCACTAAAGCCGATGGTTACATCACACTTCAGGACTATGTCGGTCGGATGAAGGAAGATCAAAAGGGGATTTATTATATCACAGGGGATAATGAAGCAACATTGCGTCGGTCACCTCTGATTGAAATGTACAATAAGAGAGAGATCGAAGTTCTTATCGCAGACGATGAAATCGATGAAATCGTCATCCCCGGAGTGGGAAAATTTGGCGATCATGATTTCAAATCCGTCAATCGCAGCAATGCGGGTGATGAGTTAAAGAAAGATGGCGAGCAGACTGAAGAAGTTGACGCAAAAGAAAGCGCTCCCTTTATCAACAAAATTAAAAAGGTACTGGGAGATAAAGTCAAAGATGTGAAGGTTTCTGCACGACTGACAGACTCACCTTCTGTATTGGTTGCAGACGCAGACGATCCCACCTTCCAGCTGCAGGAAATGATGCGCGCCATGGGTCAGTCCGGGATGCCGGATGCAAAACCCATTCTTGAAATCAATCTGGATCATCCAATT
>JABMOT010000063.1 GCA_013202385.1 Fidelibacterota bacterium | reverse complement strand
CGTGCCTCTTGATCAAATTCAATGTATTTGGCCATTTTTTCTTTGTTCCTCTCATTCCTTTTTAACGAATGTCAGACTATTCTGACTTATAAATATTTAATAAAGTCGTGCTATTAGCACTCCTGCCTTTAGAGCGCCAAATTATATTCAGGTTACAAGGGGTCGGCAAGAAAAAATATCTTAATTCGGGACAGCAAATAATGTGGTAATCTTAATAGGAACAAGAGTTAAAGTTTGTACAGCTCTTTTCCAAAAAAATCGCCATAGTATATTCGCTTATAAGCACTGTTTGCTTTCAGTAAGCGAACCAGCAAAATAGTTGAACGATGATGATATATAACAGGGGTGAGGGTTAATTTCCAGTACTGCCAAATCCACCTGATCCCCGCGTTGTATCACTGAGGGTTTCAACCAGTTCGAAAGTGATGGGGGAGCCATCCATGGCCACCAATTGGAATAAGCGATCTCCTGTAGAAAGCGCAAAGTCAGCTGTTTTGATATTATCAACCATGGCAATGATCTCACCGCGATAACCGCCATCGATCAATCCAATGGAATTTGACATTCGTAGCGGTGTCTTGGAGATACTTGAGCGTGGCAGGAGGTAGTAAGGCTGGCCTGAAGCCGTTTCACAGGAAATTTGCAATTTAAGGGGCATTGTATCCCCAGCTTTGACAATAACATCTTCCATAATGAATAAATCAAGCCCGGCATCACCTGGATGATAATGACCATGATGTTCGTAGCGTTGTTTAGCAGAAGGGTTGTGGGGGCGAATTTTTATATGCATGTTGTCTCCTCAAATAATAAAGTGTTTTCAGTCGTCCTTGCGAGGCACGCAGTGACGAAGCAATTTCTCTTTTTTCGCATATCGAGTGTTTTCAATTTTCCGTCAGCCTGCGCATTCTTCGACTGACTCATGAAGACGCTTTGGCTGACGAGCAGTCTTAATCCTGGGGGTTCGGATGTAAACTTTTATACCACCATGAATTGTGACGTTTTTTTTCCTTAACCCAGCGCTCGCGCCATTCCAGACTGTCAGAGATCTCAGTAAAGCCCAGGCTTTCATAAACACCTGAGTGTACCCTCTGACGCCAGTCAAAATAGTTGGGGTCTTTATTGCTTCGGTCAGGATGAACTGCATTAGTTAACAGAATAACGAACATCTGATTATCTGGATCAATCCAAATGGAAGTACCTGTGAATCCAGTATGCCCAAAACTGTTTGGACTTAAATAAACGCCTCCCGAACTTGTCTCTGCTGGACTATCCCAGCCCAGGCATCTGGAACTTGTTGAATCTGGCATGTTTGCTCGTCGGGTAAAAAGTTCGATGGTTTCAGGTTTAAATAAAGTCGTATCTCCCAGCGTTCCCCTATTAAGCATCATCTGGGAGAAGCGGGCTAGATCAAGGGCCGTTGAAAAAAGACCAGCGTGCCCCGTAATGCCACCCAGTGAATGGGAATTCTCATCGTGGACATAGCCGTGAACCAGACTGTGGTCAATTTGACTAAACTCAGTGGGGACAATTCGCTCCAGCGTCTGACTTGGTAGATATGCTGTGGCTGACATTTCAAGGGGTCTGAATATGACGCTATCGCAAAAAGTTTCTAAATCTGTGCCGGCCACTTTTTCAATCACTTTTCCCAGAGTGATGAGACCAATATCGGAATACATATACTTTGTATTGGGAAGGGTATCCAATTCAGATTTGAGTACACTGTCCACCCGGGCAGCCTGATTGGCGGCTGTCATGGCATAGAAACGTTTAAAGGGCTTCATGCCGGCGGTATGGGTCAACAGGTTTTTCACCGTGATGGTTTGCTTAAGCGAATCGTTCAGCGAATCTGGACCCCCAAACGCCGGAAGATAGGAAACCACTGTGCTATCCAGATTCAGCTTGCCTTCTTCAAACAATTTCATGGCCGCCGAAGTGGTGGCGATCACTTTGGTCACTGAGGCAAGATCAAAGATATCGCCCCGATAGGTTTTGCGCTCACCATTATAGGTATGGCTCCCGAAATATTCGTGAATGAATATTTTTCCATCTTTAGCTGCCAGGAGAACACCGCCTGGCCAGGCATGTTCCTCCATTGCCTGATTGATATGAGGCATGATTTTCCCCGGATCGGCACCCACATCTTCAGGTGAGACATGTTGCAGGATTTGGGGCTGAAATTTGACAGTCTGTCTATGTACTTCCAGAGAATAAGGTTTACCGTTTACTCTGATGCCGTCCCCACGATTGGCAAGACCTGGAATCGTTATGGGCAGAGACCCCGAAATATTTGCCCGGCCGAGTAAAGCTCTGGCGACAGCCCGCTGCATATCAGTTTGAGCGCTATAGGTCACCAGATAGGCAGGAATCTCCGGAAAGGCTTTAATCAGGTAGGGAGTCCCAAAACTGATTACCAGGATGTTAGGCGTCTTCCGCGATAGCGAATCAATAAAAGCGCTCTGCATGAGAGGTAGCTGGACCCGATTCTTATTCATCCTGGTAGTACTAAAGACGTTAATAATAACACGAGCTGAGTCAGGAATACTGGCCATGATATGGTCATAGGCTGTCTGTGGATCACTATTATCTAAAATAAAGTTGGTTGAATTTGATAGAGATCGACTTAACTCGATTTGCACCACGGACTTTTCATGATCATTTGGCCAGTCTTTAATGTCAACAATAAAGGTTTCCAGATTGTCCTCTGGGGATAAAGGCACAATTCCATACTCGTCTCTCACCAGTGTGATTGCTTTGCTCATAATGTCATTGGCAACCGACTGATTATGCTGGGTACCCAGCTTTTCCTGCATTTCGCTGAGATTTATCAGCTTCTTTTTATCTAATCCCAATTTGGATTTGAGCGTGAGGATTCTAAGTACGGATTCGTTGATTCTGGCTTCACTGATTAAACCGTCATGTACAGCCTCCTCAATATGATCAACGGACAATTTGTAATCATAACTCAGAATGATGATATCTGAACCTGCCTTGATGGTCTCGATCAGCGCGTAACGTGCGGGATAATAGTTTGCAATACCACCCATTGCCATGGCATCGGTAATAATCGCACCTTTGAAGCCCTGCCGTTTGCGTAAAATATCATTGAGCCAATAAGGGGATAGGCTGGCAGGTAGACCTGGTTCCTGTTGAAATTCACCAGCATTTAGGTGCCCAACCATAACCAAGTCAACACCTGCGTCAATCAGGGCTTGAAAGGGTTTGAGTTCGACACGCCATAAACGTTCCGGGTCAGAGGGTATCTGTGCCATAGACATATGGGAGTCGGTTTGAGTATCCCCATGGCCAGGATAATGTTTGGCTGTAGCCAACATGCCTTGAGATTGGAGTCCCTGCATAAATCGAGTTGCATATAGCGATACCTGATCTGGATCCTCACTGAAAGAACGCGTATTAATGATCGGATTTTCAGGATTGTTGTTCACATCTATCACAGGTGCCAGCGCGAGGTGAATTCCCAGAGCCCGACCCTCTTCCGCTGTGATGCGACCTGCTTCAAAAGCCAGATTTGGGTCACCCGTTGCAGTGAGGGCCATTGGCCAGGGAAGCTGTATGCCCGCACCGAAACGCCCATTTAAACCGTATTCCAGATCTGCCTCCACCAGGACGGGAATTTTTGAACGATTTTGGATCTCATTTAACAATGTGAGTGCTGCTGTTGGCGTTCCACCCCAAACATGGATGAAGCCAATTCCATCTGAATCTAATAATCCATCAATTTCCTGCCAGCGGTCAGATTCTGAGGATAAATAATCCAGACGCATATGATAGACCAACATCTGAGCGATTTTCTGACGGAGGGTTAATTTTTTCAAAGTGGTCCTCGCCCAGGGAGTTGATTCTATGGTTGGGCTCTGAGCCACACAGGCCAGGAGTACGAGTGAGAAAAGAATGCCAAATAATGGCCTTAAATGTCGTTTGCGAATCATACAAGAATCCTGAAGAAAACCGAGGGAAGGCTAAGCATCAAAATGAATAAAAGGTGCATTGTCTTTAGCCAGAGAGTGAATGACCTCAATCTCGGCCCCTGACAAATCCAGATTTCGACGTTTCATCATGAGTTGCGCTGTCTGGATAGCTTTATCAATTTCATAAGTACCGTTGCCCCATGAAAAGGAAGGGATGGCTCGGGGAGGAAAGTCAGCCTGGAAAACATTGCAAAAAGCGCCAATGATGGTGCCTGTGTTCAAGCGGACCCCAATCGCGGTTTTGAGATGATCTCCCAGTATTGATCCCAGAAACTGACGACCGCTTTCATAATTTTGACCATCCCAAGAAACTTTAATTTTCTGATAATTGTTCTTCATGTTACTGGTCGACGTACCGGCACCCAGGTTTATCCATGATCCCAGAATTGAATCTCCTAAAAAACCAGAGTGACTCTTGTTGGAGTATGGGTGAATAATAGACCCCTTGATCTCGCCGCCCAGGTTGCAGACCTGACCCACAATGGTCTGCCGGATAGCGGTTGAAGGTTTCAAGGTACTGCGCTTCCCTAGATAGACCGGACCTGTAATGGATGAGAAGGGGCTGATTTTGCAGTCCTCGTCAATAATAATTGGACCATTGCTGGCGTCTAAATGGACAAATTTACCGATCTGAGCGGTGTTATGGATATAAATGTTGCGATCATGAAGCGTAGAGAGATCAGATGGTAATTTTGTAAGGATGTCTTTTTCAAATTTCCAGAATTCATAATCAAACTCCAGGGCAGGAGCAATAAATTCTAGATAATCCCAGATCCATTTTGGATGAGGATTACAGGGTTCCTCGTCACAGTGGATGCTATCCAATTTCTCCAGAATTTCATGAAAGGAAGTTGAGAAATTTAAAGCAATACCTGGCTTTGCTGCAACTATTTGTCCATCAATTCTAACTGACTTACGCTGTTCATTTTCCAGAAGTGCAAGGGCAGGGGCATACATCCAGGCCGGTGTAGCAGCGTTCAAAAAGATGCAGTGCTCATCTGCGTTTTCATTTATAGAGAAATTGGGATAATTATCTTTATGAGTCTTTGCCAGAATAGGTCGGACCCACATCTGCAACGGTTTGTCAGTAAGAACTCGACTGGCGCGTTCGATATTTGAGTAGATTCCGTAGCGCAATTCGGCGACGGAGCGCAATAAAGTAAGGGGGCCGAAAGGGGAGAGATTTTCTGGTTCAAATAAAATGTAGGCGCTCATGAATTCATCCTATTGCAAAATATGTCGCTGAACACCATCGTCACTGGAAAAAACTATTCTGACCTATCAGATAGCAACGCTGGGGAAAAGCAGGTGGAACGGAATACGTTCTGTGATCCAGTCATTAAATCTAAGCAAGTACCCTGTGGAATCAATATACAAAGCGATAGCATTAGTAAGTAAATAAGATTAACTTACTAGCCATAACTATTTACAAACCTTTAGATTGTAAAGTAGATTTATACTAACGCAATATTCGAGTTAATATTTTCACTCGATTGACGTGGTCTGGAGCATTAATGAAAAAATCCAATTTCCATTTTGTAAGACAAATCAATGAAATTTCAGTGCTGAGAATCATACGTGATGAGGGGCCAATATCGCGTTCCGATGTAGCCCGCAAGATGGGAGTTTCCAAGGTTATCATCGGCGGCATTGTTAAGCGACTGCTTGAAACCAATATTCTTTTCGAAATTGGCAAGGGTGATTCAACTTTTCAGGGTGGAAGACGTCCAGTTATGCTTGAATTTAATGCCGATGCTGGATTGGCTATTGGAATAGAAGTCCATCTCCATCGGGCAACTATACTGGTCACCAATATGAATGCCGAGACGCTTCATGAGGGTACAGTAAATTTTAGTGATAACTCCAACCCCAGCTTGATATTAGAGCGCATTGTTAAGACGATTGAACGGTTAGTTGGGGATAAGGAAAAACTGAAATCTATCCTCGGTGTCGGTCTTGCATTGCCGGGGTTGATAGATTATCAGAACGGATCCATCTTATCTAGTCATTCCCTGAAGTCATGGGAGGGCTTTCATATTAAAGCCTTCCTGGAAGACGCCTTGGATACTAAGGTCTATATCGAAAATGACGTAAAAACCATTACCTTGGGCGAATATCATTGGGGGGCAGGACAAGATGCCCGAAATGTTATCTACATCTGGCTGGGTGAAGGCATTGGAGCCGGAATCATAATTAATGGGGACATTTATCGCGGGATCTCTGCTTCTGCCGGAGAAGTCGGATATACAGAAATTTCCGCCCGTGGGATCAATCGTGGGAAATTTCCCATATTATTTCAAGACCAATATCGTTTTGGTGAAATTCTAACCACCCGGAATCTCGAAAATTCCCTCCAGGAAGCTGTCAATATGAACGGACGGCAGACGCTGTTAAGGAACGGCGAGATCAATTTAAATAATATCGCGGCAGCAGCCAAACGCATGGATGGGCTGGCCATGGAAGCACTCGCTGAATTTGGGCAGATTCTTGGTGTATTAACTGTCAGTGTAATCAATTTATTTAATCCAGAATTGATCATTCTCGGCGGACCCGTTATCGATAAGTGCCCGCTGGTTTTGGAACAAGCCACGCTCAGCGCAAAGGAAGATGTTCGCATCGTTCCTTCTGAATCGGTTAAGATCAGGGCAGGTGCATTAAAGAATCGCGCCGGTACTCTAGGGGCAGTAGGAATGGTTTTGCAGGATTTATTCAAGCCACCCATCGTGAACCTGGCTACTTATCGATCCTTGATTTTGCCTGAATGAATTGAAACCTGATTATTTAGTTGGACGAACGATCGATCTGGTCTCTAAGTGTGGCCGCTTTTTCATAATTCTCAGATAGCAAAGCCATTTGCAGCTCTATTTCCAATTTTTCCATAGCAGGTAATTCAGTCGGAACGCCATCATCAGTGATGCGATGTTGTAGCTCTCTCAACTGAAAAATCTCTGGACTTAGATCTGGTTGAGAATCTTCGAGAACATTGATATACACATTTTTAATTTGACGGATGCCAGCCTTTAAAATATTTAAGGCTTCGGCTTTTTGGTCTTCTTCAAGTTTTAACATGGCCTTAGCGCTGGTATTCATCATCATCACATAGGGGCGATGTTGCTGACTGGTCATGTTTTCTAAGGAACCTGCGTAATTGGCAATGAAGTTTAGGATGTCAAGATTATGTCGCGTATCCCGAATTACACCATTGTAGTCTTTCAATTGATGGAGACTCAAATAACGATGGTAATATTGCATGCCCTCCTGGCGGAGCTGAAATGACATTCTTGGATCCAGGTTGAATTCTTTGTCGCTGGCTGCCAGGGATCGATAATAGTCCAGATAGGATTCAAAATTAAAGGGTTGTTGACCGTCGGGACGTCCCTCATATTCCATCTGAATCAGTCCAAGATCAACTCGCATCTGGATTTTTTTTAGCCCATCCTCACCCGGAATTATACGAGCGCTTACAGTGAGGGGATCAAAAGGCCATTCTGCTAATATCTTACTAATATCCATCACGCTTAATTAAATCAGAAGGCGAGTCTTCTCCAACCATTGATATATGGCAATTTCAATTTGTTTTTGCTGGGGAAGAAAATTCATTCGTACCTTTTCCCGCAGGTTTACCCTGCTATCTTGTTACAATGAATGCACATCTACATAACCGCCAAATAATCTTATTGGGATTGGCTCCTATCACCGATGATGTCCACGGTATGTGGCACGAAGGTTACCCCGTCCATATGGGGGAGACAGAATCGAGCATAAATTTTGCTACTCTGTATGCCCATAAACAGGGTATTATCCCTGATCAAGAATTGCTCCGGCGGGAATGGCTAAATTTTGTAGACACCTTGCTTACAGCCGGCTTTCAGCTACAAATTGTTCCCTTTCCCGAAGAACTAAACCGGCCGGACAGCCTGTATCACGATGCAGTTTTTATTCGTGATTCAGGATTAATTTTTAGAAGTATCTGGATAAAAGCCCGTTTTAGCGTCCAGGACCGAATTCTGGAAGGTGACTATCATAGCAATCTGATTGAGACGAAATTGGGAAAAACCGTGGTGACGCTGCCGGCAGATGCTCTACTTGAAGG
>JABMOT010000062.1 GCA_013202385.1 Fidelibacterota bacterium | reverse complement strand
TCGGGGTGTAGCGCAGCCCGGTAGCGCGCTTCGTTCGGGACGAAGAGGTCGGAGGTTCAAATCCTCTCACCCCGACATGTAGATGTTTCCAGCGCGGATTTGAGTCCGCGCTTTTTATTTAACAGAGGGTAAATATGGCTGAGCGATATCCATTTGATCAATTCGAAGCGAAATGGCAAAAGTATTGGGACGAGAATAAAACATTCAAAACCCTTGATGGTCCTTCAGATAAGCCAAAATATTATATACTTGATATGTTTCCTTACCCATCAGGTGCAGGGCTCCATGTAGGGCATCCTGAGGGCTATACAGCAACAGATATCATTGCTAGATACAAGCGTATGTGTGGATTTAACGTTCTACATCCCATGGGTTGGGATGCCTTTGGTCTTCCAGCTGAACAGTATGCAATTGAAACGGGAACCCCACCTGCAATAAAAACGGCAGAAAATATCGCTACGTTTAAACGACAGATTCAATCCCTAGGTTTTTCCTATGACTGGGATAGAGAAATTAATACCACAGATGAGGCCTACTACAAGTGGACTCAGTGGATTTTTCTGCAATTATTCAAAAAAGGGCTCGCATACGAAGCTGAAGTTGCTGTCAATTGGTGCCCAGCACTTGGAACCGTACTGGCAAACGAAGAAGTTATCGATGGCAAGTCAGAGCGCGGTGGCCATCCTGTCATCAGAAAACCCATGCGTCAATGGATGTTAAAAATTACGGCATACGCAGATCGACTATTGAGCGACCTCGACGATTTGGACTGGTCCGAATCAATCAAGGATATGCAGAGGAACTGGATCGGTAAAAGCGAGGGTGCCGAAGTTAATTTTCCAGTTGATGGTTATGACTTATCGCTCAAAGTATTCACAACCAGACCTGATACGCTTTTTGGTGCCACTTACATGGTTGTAGCACCTGAACACCCCTATCTGGACCAAATAACTGTAACTGATCAATTGTCAGCTGTCAAAGCATATGGTTTGAAAGCAGAACGAAAGAGTGATCTGGACAGAACTGAATTGGCCAAGGAGAAAACAGGCGTATTCACTGGCGCCTATGCAATTAATCCCGTCAACCAGGCCTTGATACCAATCTGGGTAAGTGATTACGTGTTAATGAGTTATGGTACTGGAGCGATCATGGCTGTGCCAGCCCACGACACACGGGACTATGAATTCGCAAAAACATTTGATTTGCCAATAGTAGAGGTGGTTTCCGGGGGAGATGTCAGTGAAGCAGCATTCACCACAATAGAAGATGGGGTTATGATCAACTCAGCCACGTCAGATGGTGGGTTTTCTATTGATGGACTGAAACCTTCTAAGGCTATTGACAAGATGAGTGACTGGTTGGAAGCAACGGGTAAAGGCAAGATAGCGACAAATTATAAATTGCGTGACTGGCTATTCTCACGACAAAGATATTGGGGCGAACCTTTCCCTATCTTAAAAGATGGAAATGACATTATACCACTGTCTGACAGTGACTTACCGCTGACACTTCCAGTGCTAGATCGTATTAAACCATCAGGGACAGGGGAGAGTCCACTGGCCAATGCCAAGGAGTGGTTACAGGTTGTTGACCCGGCGTCCGGCAAAGTTTACAGACGCGAAACCAACACAATGCCTCAATGGGCTGGCTCATGCTGGTATTATTTGAGATTTATAGATCCTCATAACAATGATCAAGCATGGGATTTAGAAAAAGAGAAATATTGGATGCCAGTTGATTTATACATTGGCGGTGCTGAACATGCAGTGCTCCATTTATTGTATGCACGATTCTGGCATAAAGTTATGTACGATTTAGGCTATGTTTCTACAAAAGAGCCCTTTCAAAAGTTAGTAAATCAGGGGATGATCCTGGGGATGGATGGTGAGAAAATGTCCAAATCCAGGGGGAATGTCATAAATCCAGATGATGTGGTTAAACAGTACGGTGCTGATTCTATGCGTCTATACGAGATGTTTATGGGACCCTTGGAACGCTCTAAACCCTGGAATACCAACGGTATAGAAGGTGTTTATCGATTTTTAAATAAACTCTGGCGTCATTTTATTAATGATAAAAATCAGGTTATAGAATTAACAGATGCACAGCCGGACACTGAAACACTCGTTATGATGCATGCCAGTATCAAAAAAGTTGGAATGGATCTGGATGCATTGGCATTTAACACAGCAATCTCTCAATTAATGGTGTTTTCCAACCATTTAAGGTCACTTGAACAAGTTCCAAGGGTGGCACTAGAAACATTATTAATCCTGTTAAACCCATTTGCACCTCACATAGCAGAGGAAATGTGGCACTTGTTAGGCAATAGTAATATCCTGGCATACAGTCCGTGGCCAAAATATGATGAAACACTCCTGGAAAAGACCCTGCTTAATTTAGCGATTCAAATCAATGGTAAGGTTCGCGGGCAAATCGAAGTTGAAGTTGACGCGGCGAAAGAGGTCATTCTAGAATTGGCCTATGCGCATAGCTCAATAAAACAATACACAAAAGGTAAGACCATTGTCAAGGAGATAGTGATTCCTAACCGTATCGTAAATATTGTTGTCAAATAGTTTGGTATAAATCAATCATAAGAAGGGCAGAGCTGCTCTTCTTAGATAAAATATACACTCGACATAATATATATTAACAGGGCATATGCACAAAACTGTGCTGGAGACCATTTTGCTAGGAGATCTAAAGAATTACCAGGATAAGATCTTTTTGAGCTTCAGAAATGGGAATCTTTGTTTTTACCAATTGTTAAGATACCATATTCTCGCCTGCCGCTGATTCTGAATAAAATTCTTCAAATCATAAGCTAATAAACACAGATCGACTGATAATTTATCACTTGTGAGTGTACCCTTAAAGTGTTGGGAATATAATATTGCCATGCCTTGGGCTACTGTTTATATTCGCCGCGCTTTAAGGTTTTTGCCGGGTGGTGAAATGGTATCACTAAGGTCTCTGGTTCCTTCATTGGGGGTTCGAATCCTCCCCCGGCAACGCTTTTTGATTATGGCTCTGGAACTCTTATTACTCCCGAATTGAGGATGAGTAAGGTTCTACACACAGTAGGTAAAGCCAGACTTGGGCATCGATTTAAACTCTTGGATATTTATTCCGATTCCCAGTGTATCATCGATATTTTTGTCTAATTTGGCGCGTTCGTCTAGTGGTCTAGGTCGCTGGCCTCTCACGCCGGTAACAGGGGTTCGACTCCCCTACGCGCTACACTGT
>JABMOT010000061.1 GCA_013202385.1 Fidelibacterota bacterium | reverse complement strand
GAACTGCATTTCCATCTGTTCAAATTCACGGGTTCTGAAGATGAAATTACCCGGTGTGATTTCGTTTCTAAAAGCTTTACCGATCTGGGCGATACCGAAAGGGATCTGCATTCTCGATGTGTCAACCACATTGGTAAAATTAACAAAAATGCCCTGGGCTGTCTCCGGTCTTAGATAAATGGTGGATGATGTGTCCTCAACAGCTCCCATTTGAGTTTTAAACATGAGGTTAAATTGTCGTGATTCCGTGAGCTCGCCACCGCATTTAGGACATTCGTGGGAATTCATATTTTCTGCAGGGAGTGCATCTTCACGGAAACGAGTCTTGCATGACTTGCAGTCCACCAGGGGGTCGGTAAATCCAGCGACATGCCCACTGGCTTCCCATACTTTTGGATGCATCAGGATGGCAGCATCCAGACCCACGATATTGTCATATGCTCGAGTCATGGCATTCCACCACATCTGTTTGACATTGCGTTTTAGTTCAACACCGAGAGGACCATAATCGTAACAGGCATTAATACCGCCATAGATTTCGCTGGATTGAAATATAAAGCCGCGTCGTTTCGATAAGGAAACGAGCTTTTCAAAACTTTCTAAACGCGCCATATCAATTCTTTCATCTTGGGAAGCTATTTCGCTTCGACTTCAGTTTCACTCACGCTGATCTCATGCTTGCATTTGGGGCAAAGGGCATAATCGCCCTTCTTTTTGGTAGATTTAGCCACCATATATGGGTTTTCGCAAGCCGGGCAAGTATGGGCGATGGGTGGATCCCAGCTAACAAAATCACATTTTGGGTACTGGGTGCAGCCGTAAAAGGTTCTCCCCCGCTTTGAACGGCGATGTGAAATATCACCCTTACAATCAGGTTTTGGGCAGGGCATTAGAATATTAAACGGCTTGGTGAATTTGCATTTTGGGTAGGTGGAACATGCATAAAATTTACCGAAACGGCCATCCCTCAGAATCAGAGGAGACTCGCATAATTCACACTTTCCATAATCCTCAGCCTTAACCGGTTCACCATCAATATCTGTGGTGGGCGTGTCCAAAGGTCGGGCATTTTTACAATTGGGGAATCCAGAGCAGGCCAAAAATTGACCATTCTTACTCCACTTGACAACCATAGGCTTTCCGCACTTCTCGCATAGTTCGCCGCTGGTTTCTTGCAGAGATTTTTTAATCTCTGTATATGATTTCGAGGATTCTGCCAGCCATTTTTCCAGATGTGACCAGAATTCTTTCATCACCTCAAGATAGGTTGTGCTCCCTTCAGCAATCCTGTCCAGGCGGTCTTCCATTTCCCTGGTGAAGGTCTTGTTTACCAATTCAGAAAAATTCTCAACCAAGAGCTTGTTCGTTACTTTGCCTAACTCCGTGGGGAAAAGTTTCCGCTTTTCAGTCTGGACATAATTTCTGGCTTGGACAACTGAGATAATATTTGCGTAGGTAGAGGGTCTTCCAATACCTTCCTTATCCAGAATTTTCACCAGACTGCTTTCAGTGTAAGGTGCAGGTGGTTTGGTAAAATGCTGGTCAGCATCCACGTGGATAAGCTGGAGTTTTTCCTGCTCCTTCAGATCTGAAGGTAAATGGTTTTCCTGCTCATCAGTATTCTCAAAATAGACTTTGCGATATCCATCGAAAACCAAATCTGAACCACTGGCTCTTAACTCAAATCTTTTGCCTGCCAAAACATCAACGGAGGATTGATCAAATACGGCGACAGCCATTTGGGAGGAGACAAAACGACGCCAGATCAAATCGTACAACTTTGCCTGAGGTCCAGTCAATGAAACTTTAATTTCATCAGGATGTAAGTCTGGATTCGCCGGACGGATGGCTTCGTGGGCATCTTGAATTTTTTTACTGGCCTTGCCAAATTGTCGTCCCTTGGGTGGCAAGTATTTTGAACCAAACTTTGATTCTATTTGTGCTCGAACACTCTCAATGGCTGTTTCTGCGACGCGGGTGGAATCGGTACGCATATATGTAATCAATCCAGTAGTTTCCCCGTTGCTCAGGGTAACCCCTTCATAAAGTTGTTGAGCCAGAGTCATGGTTCGTTTGGTAGTGAATCCTAATTTTTGGAAAGCTGCCTGTTGGAGGGTTGATGTTGTAAATGGCGCATTGGGATTGCGTCGAACCCGTTTTTTCTCCACTGCTTGAATAATATAACTGGCTTCTTTCAGCTCATGGCGCAATCCCAGAGCAATCTCCTCATTTGGAATAAATGACTTTTTTCCATCAACTTTTTGAAGATCAGCTTCAAATGTTTGTTTTCGCTCTGTTTCGAGCTCAGTTTTGATAGTCCAATATTCCTCTGGGTTGAAGCGGTCTATCTCCTCCTGCCTTTCGCAAATAAGACGCAGAGCCACTGATTGAACTCGACCAGCGCTTAAACCGGAATACAGGACTCTCCATAAAAATGGGCTCACTTTAAAACCAACCAGCCGATCAATGATTCGACGAGCTTGTTGAGCATCCACCAGATTCATGTCAAGCTCAGTAGCGTTTCGCATTCCTTCGAGGACGCCACTTTTTGTAATTTCGTAAAACATGACCCGGCTTATTGGTTTGTTCAGGTTATTCAGAATGCGGGTTACGTGCCAGCCAATAGCTTCTCCCTCTCGGTCAGGGTCAGTCGCTACAAATATTTGAGTTGCGGTCCGGGCTGCTTCCCTCAATGCATCCACATTCTTTTTCTTGCCAGGAATTGTCACATATAGAGGTTTGAAATTATCCTTTAGATCCACACCAAGCTGTGATTTTGGTAAGTCGCGAATATGCCCGACTGTAGAAAGAACCTTATATTCGTCCCCTAAATATTTACGAATAGTTCCAGCTTTTGAGGGTGATTCGACGATGACGAGGTATTGTGACATGAGCTTCCTTTTGATTTCCATTTTTACAAGTCCCGAATAATATTCCGTTAGCTAGGCAAATGCAACAGCTGGTATACTTGCTTTTACACAATTATTGCATTGGCTGACGCAACCAAAAAGCAGGGTTAAAACCCGATCGGCTGGTGGATATATTGGGAGTTGGATATTTGTATTTTCTTAGATTACAGATCAAATATTTGAAAAGCTCAGGAGTACTATTCTGCTGCTTTGAATTTAGTTAATCAGAGAATCCATTTGGATTTTTCGATTGCCAGCGCCATGCATCTTCACACATCTCGTTCAACCCTCGATCCGCTTTCCAGCTTAAAACATGGGCTGCTTTGTGCGTGTCAGCATAGCATTGAGCAATATCTCCAGGCCGTCGCTGAACAAATTGATAAGCAACATTTTTTTCAGAAGCTGCTTCGAAGGCCTCGATTAGCTCCAAGACACTATATCCGCTCCCGGTTCCCAGATTTATAGTTTCCAGACCAGGTCTTGTTTGTAAATAGGCCAATGCCTTCAGATGTCCTTGAGCCAGATCGACGACGTGGATATAATCACGCACTCCTGTGCCGTCCGGTGTATCATAATCATTTCCAAAAATTGAAAGTTTTTCAAGTTTGCCCACAGCGACCTGCGAAATATAAGGCATAATATTATTGGGAATTCCGCTTGGGTCCTCGCCAATCAAGCCACTTTTATGTGCGCCAACTGGGTTAAAATAACGAAGGCGAACAATATTCCAGGCAGGATCTGAAATGTACAAGTCCCCCAAGATTTCTTCGATGATAAGTTTGGAACGCCCATAGGGATTGGTTGCTGAAACGGGAAAATCTTCGGTAATAGGCACGGAGGCGGGATCGCCATACACAGTGGCAGAGGAAGAAAATACGAGATTTTTTACTGAATGTATGTTCATCTCTTCCAACAAATTCAAGGTACCCGTGAGATTGTTTTGATAATAGCGAAGCGGGATATCCATTGATTCACCAACTGCTTTCAGACCGGCAAAATGGATCACAGCATCAACGGCATTGCTGGCAAACACTGCAGCCAATGCTGGTCGATCTAATAGATCAATTTCAATGAATTTTAACTTTTTCCCAGTTATTGCTTCCACTCGAACCAGAGATTCACGATTGCTATTTGACAGATTGTCTATTACAACAACATCTTCGCCCATTTCGAGCAACTCAAGAACTGTATGGCTTCCAATGTATCCTGCGCCGCCGGTAACTAATATTCTGGACATGATTTATCTTTCTTTTTATAACCCACTACTGGTGCTTATCCTACCCTTCAGTATGGGTATTGTTTCAACGATAAGCGGAGATACCCGTTATTGCTTCACCCACTACAAGTGTGTGCATTTCATGGGTACCCTCATAGGTCAAAACCGATTCAAGGTTTGCAGCATGCCTCATAGAAACATATTCACTAGTAATTCCGCTGGCACCCAGAATAGTGCGGGCAGATCGAGCAATTTCAATGGCCATTCGAACATTATTCATCTTTGAGAGACTTACTTGCTGATGAGTAAGCGTCCCCTGATCCTTAAGCCGACCCAGTTGATAGGTCATAAACTGTGCTTTGGTGATCTCATTGAGCATTTCAGCCAGTTTTTGTTGAGTAAGCTGATAAGCGGCAATTGGTTTGTCGAACTGAATCCTGGTCTTGGCATACGCTACTGCCTCCTCGTAACAATCCATAGCTGCACCTATCACCCCCCAATTTATCCCATAGCGCGCTTGATTTAAGCAGCTCAACGGCGCTTTCAAACCATTTGCAGTTGGGAGTCTGTTTTCTAGCGGTATCCGACAATTTTTCAAAATAATTTCACCGGTTATTGAGGCTCGTAGCGAAAGTTTGCCCTTGATCTCAGGTGTTTCAAATCCAGGGGCGCCCCGTTCAACCAGGAAACCCTGGATTTCACCCTCGCTATCCTTTGCCCAGATCAATGCCAGATCAGCCACTGGAGAATTGGTGATCCACATCTTGGTTCCATTCAGCACATAGGCGTCGCCATCTTTGCTTACACGGCTGAGCATACCGCCTGGATTAGATCCGAAATCAGGCTCAGTCAGCCCAAAACATCCGATTTTTTCTCCAGATGCTAAAAGGGGTAACCATCTGTCTTGCTGCTCGCTGGAGCCATATTGCAAGATAGGCCACATGACCAGAGCTCCTTGGACAGAAGCAAAGCTACGCAAACCTGAATCTCCACGTTCCAGCTCCTGCATCATCAGTCCATACGCAACATTATTTAAGCCTGCAGTGCCATATTTTTCCGGAAGTGTAGAGCCAAAGAATCCCATCTCACCCATCTCAGTCCTTATTTCAACAGGGAAAGTCCCCGCCTGATAGTGACTGGCAATCATTGGCTTGAATTTGTTATGCACCCAATCATGGGTCATGTTCTGAACAGCGATCTCATCTTCAGTTAGAAGGTTGGATAAATCAAAAAAATCTGGTCCATTCAATTTTAACGGCATGTGCTGGCTCCATTTTCGGCTCCAAAGGTAAACGATAGGAAAATAAGGGAAACAAAAATCACAGAGCTCTACTTGTTATATATCATTTCTTTCTTTGGAGATAAAGCATATTATCGCGCCATGACAAATGATCCGCTTTTCCAGTTTTCAGATGTTGGTCTTGACCTAGGCACATTATGCATCCTCTCAAGTCTCAATTTTGAAATTCACAAAGGGGAGTTTGTAGCAGTGATTGGCGCTTCAGCAGCGGGGAAAAGCTCGCTACTTCGAATGTTTAATGCACTAACGAGTCCGACACAGGGAAAAATAAGCTTTCGCGGTTCAGATATTGATATGGATATCCAAAGTCTGCGTAAAAATGTAGGCGTCCTTTTTCAAAACCCTGTGGTCTTTACCGGCACCGTTCGTGACAACCTGTTGATCGCTGGCAGATGGGATCAAAGTATCAAACAGATTTTAGATCATGAATTATTAGCCGCCCTTGAACAGGTTGGTCTTGAAAACATCCTCCTGACCTCTCACGCAAAGGATCTTTCAGGAGGAGAACAGCAACGCCTGGCGCTGGCCAGGACACTCCTAAATCATCCACAGGTGCTTTTATTGGATGAGGCAACCTCAAATCTAGACAATAAACTTGCCAGATCTATCATGGATCAGATTGAAATCCTGCGGAAGACTCTGAACCTGACAGTTGTCGCAGTATCTCATGACCATTTGCTGATGAAACGATACGCCAGCCGCGTAATCATTCTGTCAAAAGGAAAAATTATTGGAGACGGAACTTTTGAATCTTTAGAGGGCAAACATATTTTTGAAGCAGCTGGTTTGTTGGGAAATGAGGCAGAGCATGAGGCCTGACTTCTACGTATTGACCTGGAATGATTTACTTGTCTCACTATTATTTATAGCCTTCTCCCTTTTTTTAATCAAAAAGTGGAAACTTGGACTAGAGAATACGCTTCTGATCGGGACCCTCAGAACCTTTGTTCAATTAACACTCATGGGCTATGTATTGACGTGGTTTTTTGATCAGCAGCACTGGGCTTTCATGTTGGCATTATTACTGCTCATGATCCTGATTGCAAGTTATGAAGGTACCAGAAGACAAAAAGATGAGATCCCCTACTTCTTCCCTGCCATGCTGGCAGCCTTACTCGGTTCAGCCCTTCTCATCCTGGGCACCATCCTGCTCTTCATTCTTGATGTGGAACCCTGGTACTCACCCTATGCTGCGATCCCAATTGGTGGAATGATTATTGGGAATGGCCTGAATTCTACGGCGCTAACCGCAAATAGATTTGTAGGCGAATTGAAGCACAGAGAAAAAGAGATAGAAACGCTGCTTGCTCTGGGTGCGACACCCAAACTGGCAGTTTACGATTCAATGAAAGCGTCCATTCATGCCGCCCTCATTCCCAATATCAATGCTATGATGACAGTGGGTCTGGTCCAACTCCCTGGAGTGATGACCGGTAAAATACTGGCAGGTAT
>JABMOT010000060.1 GCA_013202385.1 Fidelibacterota bacterium | reverse complement strand
TCTCATTCCGCCAAAGTGTCTGGTATACTTTGATCAATATCCCCTTGATCTTTGTACCGTTCATGTTTGGTGTTTCAGGAGGAATTTATCTCTCTATAGCCACCCTTTTAACCATGGGGGCAATCGTTATGGTAACGCGATTTTATAACCAGCGAGAATTACACAGCGCCAAGCAATTTTTCCGCTATATGTTGATTTATCTTCCCGTGTTGTTTGTCAGTATGGCAGCCAACCGAATGGATTTCTGACAAGCCAACCATTTCACAGTCAGGGGTTGAGCATCTTCTGCATGATAAAATCATGCCTGTTTTCTTTCACCACTTGAAAGTTAAAGCGATCATAAAGATGTTTTGCAGGGTTACGTTTGTCCACACTCAAGGAGATTGATTGAAGTCCCTGCTCCCGGTAGCGTTTCGTTATCCGTTTCATCAATCCAGCGCCCACGCCCTGATTGCGAAACTCAGGATTCACGGCCATTCTAATCTCGGGGATATCAATACCAACAAAACCATAGCCCTCGTGCGGAGGTAGGTGTGCTCTCCCCCAGACAGCACCGGCCAAAAGACCGGCCAAAACAGCAACAACAGCGAAATCATGAGGGATTGAACCCCACTTGAGATAGTATTTTGAAAGTTCTGGTCGCTCCAGAACGGATCGCGGATAGGGATCTCTGCTCTCGGGAACAAAAAGAGAAACATACAGCATTTCTTTTAAAAAGCCAGCTTCTGATGGGTCCATCTCTCGGAATATCATTAAACCGGAAGGTCCCGTTTTATTTTTCGGCGTTCAATCAGGTAAATCAACAAGCCGGCCAGGACAAAACCATATTCACCAACAAACGCCACCGTTTCGTATCGCCATAAGCCGAGCCCAAGTGTTACCGCCGGATTAAAAAAAAGAGGCATGCCCGTATCAGCAGCATAAAAAGCTGTTTTGGGTGAGGCAATAATATCCAGAAGCGGATGACTGAAAACCAGTAGACCCATAAGTAATACAGTTCTGGCATTTTTACTTATCCAGAAAACAAAAGATGTGGCCAATAGCGCCCAGAAGACGCCCATGACGACACTGTGAGACCAGGGAGAATAGGATCCTGTTTCATTGGTGGGTATGGTTTCAATTCCAGCAGCCCATAGTATCATAAAGATGACTTCGATAAATTCTGCAGCCAGAATGAGCCAGCCCACATTAATGGATGGAGCGACTCTTTTGGCGGCAAGACCAACCCCGATATGTGCAATTGCTGGCATCTTTCCCCCGGCTATTATTTTTCAGTTTGACTCTAAAGCAGAAAATAGTCAGAATAAGCATCACAAGCGGAAAAATATTGTCGGGGTGCCATCCCTGTCAGCAAGTTAAAATCGTTTATCATATGTGACTGATCATAATAGCCACAATCATAGGCGAGTTCAGTAAGACTGAGGTTTGGAGTTAGCTGCTTTTTGAAGAGCGCGTGTTGAAGACGAATAATCCTCAAAAAACGCTTGGGTGATATTCCCACATTGGTTTTAAAGATACGCTCATATTGTTTTCGACTTAAACAGGCTTTATTTGCTAGAGTCACGATATCCACCATCCCCATGGAATGATCAATAATCATCAGGCTATCTATTAATCTGGGTTGCGGCTCCAGACGGCCATTTTTTTGAAGCAAAAGACCAAGGAAATGATTCATGATGCCAACCCTTTGTGAAAATGACTGTGCTTCATAAAGCTCTGATTCGATTTGATCCACAAACTCTTTTTGGATCACTCGCAAGGAAAGGGTCTGATTGTACAATTCTTCCATGGGAACCTTAAAAAAAACCTGGGCACCAGGAGGGTGAAAAGTGACGGAAAAAAGGGAAACAGATCCAGTAACAACAAGATTATATGATGTGTTTTGTTGACCACTTATCAATGATGGGTCAGAACTGAGTTGATCTCTGTCAGAGGAGAGGGGTTTGTCACCCAAATAAATGGTTAACTCAATTAGCCCTGTGGGAATAATGCGCTGGGTGTGAGTTAACCCTCGAGGCATGACATTGTCCAGCGCCCAATACTGCTTTACGAAAGGTAATAGCATTTGAGCGGGTTGTGCGAAATTAAAAGGCATACGAATCCAAAATAGTAGACAAATATTGAATTGGCAATGATTGCCGCCCCACCGAAATGGAGGGGCAGCCATCCTGCGATGAATTAATCCCCGTAAAGCCCAAGCTTATTCCCCTCAGAATCAATGAATACGGCAAAAAATCCACGGTCCTCTGCTTGAATTTTGGTTTTCGGGATGCTTATCTTTCCTCCTGCAATCTCAACCCGTGCTATTTTTTCATCCAAAGCATCCTCGGTGTTCAGGCTCACCAGAACACCATCAGTTGATGGCTTTAAGCCTGGAGACATGGAGATCGCCCCCTCTCCAGCAGGAAAACAGGCCATTTTCTCTTCACAAAAGTCCAGAATCTCCAGATCCAGCCCAAAGACTTGATTATAAAAGCGAATTGCTCTTTCCATGTTGGTTGCCGGTATTTCAATCCAGCTAATTAACTTTTTCATCGGCCTCTCCCTTTTTTTGTTGAGCCTAAACTAGAAGCGCCAGGGTTCGGAAAATTGCATAAATGAGACATTTCTTGAAAAAGATTAGTCCTTAAGGGATTTAGTTAAAAGGAAGGGAATGGTTTAGTGTGTTTTAACATCCAGGAGTAAATCTGGAAAAACGATAGAATAGGTCAAGCCCTTTTCATGCGTTGTTGAAAGCCCCCCATAGAGTTGATTCTCAACCAGAGTCCGTATAATGTATAAGCCTAAAGAGCTTTCGCTGTGCGTGTCGAAATCCTTGCCAACACCAACACCATCATCACCAATTGTCAGCAGAAGTCCAATTTCAGCCTTAAAGCGAGCGGTGATAGTAATTTTGCCCTGAGACCGACCGACAAAGGCGTATTTTAGAGAGTTACTTAAAATTTCTGTGATCACCAGTCCAAGGGGCGTTGCAAACTGAATGTTTATTGGAATGGAATCAGAGTCCAACCCCAACTCCACGTCTACTTCAGGACTTTCATAGACTGCAATAAGACGGTTTGATAGATTCAGTAAATAATTTTTGAGATTTATCTCGGAAAAGTTTTTTGACCGATAAAGTAAATCATGGACCATTGACATGCTATAAATGCGGTCACTCATTTCTTTGAATACGGTATTCAAAGATGATGATCCTGCTTTTCTCTGTTGAAGATCAAAAAGTCCAACAATGACCTGCATATTGTTTTTTGTGCGATGATAAACTTCTTTAAGCAGAACTTCTTTTTCAAAGAGTGAGGCCTGGAGCTTCATTTCAACTTCTCGTCGAACCACAATTTCTTGCTCAAGGATGCGTTTTGATATAGCCAGCTGCTCCAGCCATTTCTCAAGCATTCTTACGAGGGACTCATTGTGTTCTTTCAAATAGAGATCTTCAGGCAGGTTTACCACAGAACGCGATGATTGCTCTCTGATGGAACTCTCGTCAAGCACCTCTTTAAAAATTTCAAGCAACTTTTCTGTTTCTTGTGGTTTTGTGAGGTAACGATCAACGCCAAGATTTAGTGCCAGATCGCGATCGCGCTTATCCAGGTAGGAGGCGGTGTAAAAAACAAAGCCAACATCTTTTAAAGTGTCATCCATTTTTACATTGCGACAAAGTGCAAAGCCGTCCATGACAGGCATGAGAATGTCAGAAATGATCATATCGGGTTTATTTTGACGTGCTCTTACGAGAGCCTCTTCGCCATTGAGGGCTTGGTCCACAACAAAGCCGTTTCCGGTTAACAGAGCCTCCAACATGGATATGTTTTGAGGCCTATCATCAACCAGTAGTATCCTTTTAATGTTTAACCATGGTTAAATAGGATTCAATTTCAGCCAGAAATGTATCAGGGTTGATAGGCTTTTTTATGTAGCCATTACAGCCTGAATCAAGGGCTTTTTCCCGATCTCCAGGCATGGCATACGAGGTGATGGCAACGATAGGTGTTGTGGCAAGGGCGGGATCTTGACGTAACGATTTGGCAACGTCATAGCCGTTCATTTTCGGCAGCTGGATATCAAGCAGGATCAGATCTGGCAATAATTCTTTGGCCATTTTTACACCATCGGTCCCATCATACGCCTGGTGCACCTGGTGCCCGCTGTTTTCAAGCAAAAAGGTTGTCAGATACATGTTGTTTTCATTGTCTTCAATGACGAGAGTGCTAATCTTCATTTGTCTCAGACTCCAAATTTAAGGGCAAGACAACTGAAAAAGTGCTCCCATCGCCAGGTTTGCTTTTCACGTTCAGCGTGCCCCCTAATAATTCGGATAGTTTTTTACTGATAGCCAGACCCAACCCTGACCCCTCTTTGACGCGATCAAGGCCGGTATCTATTTGTCTGAAAGTTTCAAAAATTGTCGAGATGTCTTTTTCATTAATCCCGATACCAGTATCAATTACATCAATTACCAGGGAGTCATCCCGGCGATAGCAATTCACCTGAACAGAGCCCTCGCTGGTAAACTTGATGGCGTTGTTTAACAGGTTGAGTAGAACCTGTTCAAGACGCCGCTTATCACTGTGAAGCGGAGGCAGGTTGGGTTCGATGGTGTGGTTAAAGACCAGACCTTTCTTCTCGGCGAAAGGACGCAAAGAGCTAACAGCCATTACCACCAAAAGATCTACCATAAAGGCTTCTCCGTGTATATCAATCCGACCGGCTTCAATTTTTGAAATATCCAAGACGTCATTTATTAATTCAAGTAAATGCGAAGCACTGCCCTTGACCATGCCGAGCTGTTTTTTCTGTTCGTCTGTCAATGGACCGGCCATACCCTGAAGAAGAATCCCCGTAAAGCCTATAATGGAATTTAAGGGAGTTCGTAACTCGTGGGACATTGAGGCCAAAAAAGCTGACTTTAAATGATCAGACTCCTCCGCCCTTGTTTTGGCTTCTTCAAGTTCAAGGGTTCGCTCAGAAACAAGCTCTTCCAGATGCTTCTCGTGATGCCAAATTTTTTCTAACATGTCATTGAAAGTGTCAACCAGAAGCCCCAGCTCATCTTGAGAAGTTGCCTTGAGCCGTAATGCATAATCACCGGAGTCACGCACTCGCTTGGCAATTTCAGACAGGGAGAGAATGGCATCAGAAATTGGTTTTTGGGCTCTCACAGAAAGCAGGGCGGCCAAGATCAGTCCAGCGATAAATAGCAGAAAAGATTGCCACAGCGCCTCGACCAAAGCCGCTTTTCGATTTTTGGTATCCAGCCGGAGGGCTATCCAGCCCACCTTTAGATTGTCGAAAACAATTCTTTCTGTCAGGACAAAATGGCTGTTTGTGACAGCCCGGCCTTCATGGACGGGGTTGTTAAAGCTAAACCCTTTAGCGCTTGGGAGGCTATAGGTTGCAAAGATCAACCCATCATGGTCATACACTGCCGCGTTCAAAATGTCGGGCTGGGTTTTTAAGGACTTCAAAACATCTTCTGCGGCGTCGTTATCAAAAAACAACAGAGCTGAAATACTGTTCGACCCCAATATCTCAGACAGGGTTGACATTCGATTAAAAGCAACGGTTTCAAATTGCCGGTACTGGCTATACAGATAGATACCCACAAAAAAGACCAGGATAAACAAGGTTGTGAAAAGCTGAATGGAAATGAGTTTCAGCTTTATGGAGAGATCACGATATTTAATCATGGTATAGCGAATCCTCTTCACCAACAAGAATAGCAAGTTTCAATAAATGTGAGCTGGCAATCAATTTTGCTTCGGTTAGAGCAGAACGATTAATTTCAAGTTTAATTTTGCCGTTACGCTTTATGAAGTTGATTGCTCCATCGCTGGTGGCAAATCCAAGCGACTCACCCACCACAAGAATGTTTTCAGGAGGAATATCAGGACGCATGAGATGAAACTCCGCAGCCTGCTCAATTGGCACAAAGAGAATCTCACAATCCTCGATTTCTTCCAGCGTTGAAACACGTTCAATATTTATGGTTTGTCCTTGAGAGGCTCGCTCGCGAGACATTTGGCTTAAGGGCAGCAGTATGTCATCCAGGCCATAAACACCAATTGTGAAAACTTCAGTCGTATCCAGAGTTGTCCAGCTTATGTATTGGGTAAAATTGATCAGAAAGACGGCCTTCATGCGGGTGTCCGGATTGACATGGATACGCTGTGCCTGGATAGGAATCAAGGGCAGGAGCAATAGCAATAAGCTGCGAAGAGCGAGTGCTTTAAAAAATGAAAGAGTGTTGAACATTAAACTCTAAGAGCGCTCCTTTTAAATTAGCGTCAAAACTAAGCCCCGCTTGGACTTATTCCAAAATAGAAGAATGACAAGCTCGGGCCTTGTGATAAAATTAACATTAACGGTTTCTGCCAGAAAATAGAGCAAAAACAATTTAGAGAGGACCTGCTTTTAGGCGCCAATCCGGGCGTTTAGACCATGAGTTTTGAAAAGGCTGAGTAATTCTTCAGTTCGTAGATCAGAAGGCTTATCTAGAGGTTCAGGACAAGAGACCTGACCTAGTTTTTCAAGTTTGTTTGCCGCCATGTTATGATAGGGTAACAGACTAATGTCTTTTGGGTCTCCAGGCAGTGACGCGATATAGATTGCCGACTGCTCTATATTGTAATTATCGTCGTTCACGCCTGCAATAAGCGGGATTCGGATATTGATCTCAGCACCCGTTTCGGCTAACAGGTAGAGATTTTCAAGAATCTGTTCATTTGGAACACCAGTATATGTTTTGTGCCGTTCGGAGTCCATCAATTTTAAATCATATAAGAACAGATCGGTTCTGCTGGCAACTTCCAGCATAAGTTTCGGGCTACTGAAACCACTGGTGTCAACACAACGGTGAATGCCCGCTTCTCCACAAGCATCCAGGAGAGGAATGAGTAATTCCGTGTGCATGAGGGGCTCGCCACCAGAAAAGGTGACACCACCTCCAGATTGATCCATCACCAGAAACTCTTTTTTTATTTCCCTCATGACCTCTTCTACGGACATGAGCTTCTCGGACATTTCAGTGGCTTTTGTTGGACAGACATCGGCACACTTGCCACACAGGATGCAGGCTTCAGGGTTGGTGACAATCCCGTCTGGTGTCAGTGTGCAGGCGTCCTGTGCGCAAACAGTTACACAATCCTCGCACCCAATACATTTCTCACGCGAATACATTTTTTGAGGTTGAGTGGAATGACTCTCAGGATTGTGGCACCAGACACAGGACAAGGGACAGCCCTTAAAGAATACCGTAATGCGAATTCCTGGACCATCATTGATTGCGTAGCGCTTAAAATCAAATATGAGGCTGGGGTTCATAAGACGAATTTACAAGTAATGGATCAGAAGGATTCGTTTTCAGTGCGATCGATGACTTCCTGCTGCAGGTCGGCGTTCATGTCATTAAAATAATCGCTATATCCAGCCATCCGGACCAGCAGGTCTTTGTAGTCCTCTGGGTTATTTTGAGCCGCCCTGAGCGTTGCAGTGTCGACGATATTGAACTGAATGTGATGCCCACCCATGCTGAAATAACTTCGGATTAGACTGCCCAATCGGACAAGATCCTCCTCTCGCTTAAGCAGACTGGGTAGAAACCTTTGGTTCAACAAAGTGCCACCAGAACGGGTCTGATCCAATTTGGCCAGAGAACGAATAACGGCTGAAGGTCCATTCACATCACACCCATGAGAGGGAGATGTTCCATCAGAGATGGATTTGCCTGCCACACGACCATTGGGAGTTGCACCCAGAACCTTCCCAAAATAAATGTGACAGGTCGTTGAAAGCATATTAAGGTGGAAGACCTCCCCTTTGGTATTGGGCTTGCCATCGATTGCCCTCAATAAATCCTCATATACTTGCCGGGCGATATCATCTGCAGAATCGTCATCATTACCAAAGAAAGGCGTTCGGTTAATGATAGTCTGGCGTAACTTTTCGTCATTGATGAAATTGTTGGCCACAGCGCCAAGTAATGTTTCCAGGCTGAAATTCTTGTCATCAAAAACGTGTTTTTTGAGAGTGGAGAGACTGTCGGTGACGGTTCCCAGGCCAGTACACTGAATATAGTTGGTGTTATAGCGGGGACCGCCGTTGTAGTAATCGCGACCCTTAGCGATACAGTCATCGATAACGACCGACAAAAACGGCGCAGGTGCATATTTTGCAAACATGGTATCGATATAATTACTCACCCTGATTTTCTGGTCGACGATGTAATTCAACTGTTTAACAAAAGCCTGATAAAGATCTTCATACACAGTAAATGAAAGGGGGTCTCCTGTCTCGAGTCCAACCTTTTTCCCCGTTCTCGGGTCAATCCCATTGTTAAGCGTAAGCTCTAGAATTTTTGGAACATTGAGATATCCAGTAAGCAGGAAAGCCTCTTTTCCAAAGGCTCCTACCTCAATGCAACCACTACAACCGCCTTCTCGAGCATCCTCAAGGGACTTACCCATGCGGACCATTTCCATGATATAGGTTTCAGGATTAAAAACTGAGGGATACCCATGCCCCTGCCGGATGACTCTGGTGGCGGCATTCAAAAACTTGTTGGGCGTTTTCTGGCTGATATGAACCGAAGTCCCTGGTTGAAGCAGATGAAGCTCTTCAATGACTTCCAGCATGATATAGGAAACCTCACTCACACCATCAGAGCCGTCTTTTTTAAGGCCGCCAATATTGATATTTGTGAAGTCGTTGTAGGTCCCGCTCTCTTTTGCTGTAATCCCTACTTTTGGTGGTGCTGTCTGATTATTGATCTTGATCCAGGAGCAACACAGAAGTTCTTTTGCTTCCTCACGGGTCAATGACCCTTCAGCACTTTCTCTTATATAAAAAGGGGCGAGATGTTGGTCAAAATGACCAGGATTCATGGCATCCCAACCATTGAGCTCCGTAATGGTCCCAAGATGAACAAACCAGTACATCTGCAGCGCTTCCCGGAAGGTTCTCGGTGGGTGGGCTGGTACATGCCGGCAAACCTCAGCAATTTTTAAAAGCTCCAGCTTGCGCTGCGAATCCTGCTCGTGTTTTGCCATTTTTTCAGCCAGATCAGCGTGACGCTCTGCAAACAAAATGACTGCATCACAAGAAATGTCCATGGCCTTGAGCTCTTCGGCTTTGTCTGTCGCTCCAGAATCGTTTAGATAGTCAAGTGAATCAAGATGGTCCTGAATATCCTTTTTAAAATCAAGCATGCCTTTAGAGTAGATTTTTCCATCCAGAACAGTGTGCCCTGGTGCGCGCTGTTCCATGAACTCTGTGAATAAACCAGCTTCGTAAGCCAGGCGCCAGGTGTCAGGAACATGATTAAAGATGCGCTCTCGTTGGGTTCTTCCCTCCCAATAGGGAATGACTTCTTTTTCATATCTGTCAATGTCCTGCTGACGGATAGTGTAGCGTTGTTGCTCTCTTGTATTTAACACATGAAAATCTTCTACTGAATGACAGGTCAACTCGGGAAAAGTAGGCACGACCTTGGGAGCAGGTCCACGTTCGCCAACGATGAGCTCATGATCTCCCAGATAAAGGGTCTTTTTCTGGCAATGATCTAAAAAGGCGAGGGCTCGCAATACTGGAACAGAATGCTTTCCATAATTCTCTTTATAAAAAGCAGTTTGATGTAAGGCACGTTCAATTGAAAGACTGGGTTCTGCCTCAAAACTGAGTTTCCTCAAAAGTTGGATTCTTGTGTTCATGCCAGGACCGAAGGCATCGGGAGTTCCTTCATTATAGAAATTCCCTTCCGTAGTGGCTTGGCGTTCCGGTGTCAGATTCTGTTCAACCCGCCCATTAATTTCCTTGATGGTTTGCAGCTTAGGTCTCCTAAGACGTTCAACAAAAGCGATTAGCGATGTCTGGCAACCCTGTGGGTCAAGCCCGGGAAGTAACAGTATAAAGCGTAGTAACCGATCCGTCAACATCAATAAAGGACGATGAAGTACCTTGGAAACAGGGGTGAAACCACTCATTTTAACACCATAATTAGACCCTATATCGGAGGTTTCGTGGAAATAACACTTCATTTTACAGCAACGACATTTATTGTTCATCAGAGCAAAACCTTACTCCATCTACATCGTAGCCTAAAAATGTGGTTGCCTCCAGGGGGGCATATCGACAGGGATGAGCTGCCTCATGTCGCCGCGCTTCGCGAAGTCAAAGAGGAGACGGGTCTTGATGTCAATCTTGTCCATGAAATGCCTACCATTCAATCAGAGAACGCGATTGAGCTACCCAGACCAAGACATTTGCTCCTGGAGAATATCAATCCCTATCACAAGCATATCGACATGATCTACTTTGCGGCCGCTGATACATTTGACGCAACCCCTGATGAGGGCGAGTCACTAGAGCTTCGCTGGTTTAGCGCTGAAGACCTGGATGCCAAAGAAATTGAAAGTGATATCCGAGTTCTGGGCTTGGAGGCAATTCAGGTTATTAACAACCTTGAGATGAATCTCTAAAGGAATAAGAATTCCAGCCTACCCATGACCGCATTGATCAATAAGAAAACTACCGTGGCAGCCGAAAAGCACCTTGAAGACGATGTTCTCTATCCTGGAGTCGCATGATAGAAAAAGCAGAAGCCGTCGTTCTTAAGACCCTGAATCACGGCGATACCAGCAAAATCATTACCCTTTACTCAAAGGAATTCGGCCGCTTGAAGCTGATCGCCAAAGGTGTTCGCTCACCCAGAAGCAAATCCATGGGGCTTTTTCAACCAACCCGTCACATACAGGTTATTTATTATTTTAAGGCAAACGCGGGACTGCAAATGTTCAAGTCTGGTGAGCTGGTAAACGGGTTTTTTGGTTTGGAAGAAGATTTTGACCGCTTGACGCTTGCTCAGGTGGTTGTAGAGCTCGTCGATAGATCTGTGGAAGATGAGGAAAGGCACCCCAAACTGTTTCAATTACTCCTTGATACCCTGGAGCGGCTCAGCAACAAGGAAATTACCTCAGCAGAAGCCTATTGGTTTTTTCACGCCCACCTTCTTAGGGAACTCGGTTTTCGTCCTCACGTGGCCCATTGTTCCATTTGCAGAGACCCCCTTAAGAATGGAGGGTCTTTAGGAATTGGCAGCGCTCACCTGGAGTGTGTAAAGTGTCATCAACCCGGTCAGGACTCAATCTTTGTTTCCGATCGCGTTTTGCTGGCAATCCAGAATATTCTGGACAAACCATGGGTTGAAATTGAGAAGACCAGCCTGAATTCCCGGGAAAGACGCACGCTTTGGGACTTTTTATGGCGCTTTACCTTTCATCACGTGGAATCATCACGTGGCATGAAATCCCTGAAAGTTCTCAAACAACTCTACGATTAGGAATATTATTAATATGGAGAAGCGGCCCTTTTTTTTCACCATCCTCAGCCCGTTGATTTCACCCAACACAAGCTCCAGGCAGGAATTAAAAAAAAAGCCATTTCCTGTCCGTCAAAAACCAATACTGAAACTACGAAAAAAGAAGATATAGCAAATGCATCTTCGATGTTACTCAAGCCTATGAAGTAATACTTAAAAGAAGGGGATGGAGATTTACTGTGTTTTTATGCTGGAAGCACCATCCAGAAGCGCAGAGAGCCACTGGGTTTCATCAAAACTGGAGAGACCAATTTTCATAGTCATGGTCAAGGGCACTGATAGAATCATCCCCACAGGCCCCAGGACCCAACCCCAGAATAACAGAGAAAGAAAAACAACCAGGGTAGAAAGCCCTAAACCCCTACCCATAAGACGCGGCTCCAGAAAGCTACCAATACCCATGTTTATTGCCAGATACCCAAGGGCTACAGCAACTGCAGTCCAGGGACCCAACATGACCAGAGCCAGCAAGACTGGCGGAACGGCCGCCATAATGGATCCGATATTTGGTATGTAATTGAACATGAAGGTGAGCAGACCCCAGAGCAGGGCGTAATCAACACCCCAGATCGTAAGCCAGATGGTTGCTATTGCGCCGGTACCTAGACTGGTCCAGGTCTTGATAACCATGTAGCGATTAATATTTTCGAGAAAAGCATTATAGCGATCCTTTTGGGCGGAGTCAGGAGCAATCGCCCGGTTCATTTTCCCATCGAAAGTGGCTGCTTCGAGAAGCATAAAAATTACCACAAGAAGAATCAGAAACGTGTCACCCAGGAGATTTCCCATACCTGTCAAAAGCTTGGAGGTCATCCGCATGGCAGCACCGGGATCGATAAACTCCATAAAAGTTTGGTCAACGATTTTAAAACCCTTTTCTTCAAAAAAGCTCAGCAACTCAACGGTCTTTTTGGTGAGTCCTCTTTGATAGGAAGGCAAAGAATTGGAAAAATCCGTTAACGAGGTTCCAATCAAAACGGCGACGAGAAATCCCGCAATCAGGATAATCAGAATAATTATCAATATGGCAACCCAGGTAGGAAGTCCCTTGCTACGGAGCCAATTCAAGAGCGGGGTTACGATGATTGCGATAAAGAGGGAGAGAAGAAAGGGGATCAAAATATCCTGTGAGGCCCGCATACCGGCGATAACCACCACAAAAGCAGCCATGGTCAACAAGAAACGCTGAACACGGTTAAACCCAATGTAATCTGTTTTTGACATGCATTGAATCTAGTCAGATTTAGGCTCGTTTTTACAACGAATTTGATGAATCAAGCGCCTGCGGTGGATTTAGGACAAACAGAATGCAAAATCCCAGTGCCGTCATCTTGAATGAGTGTGATGACCCCGACGATCTCCAAAATTCAGTGCAGGTAAAGTGAGCTTCCTTCACCCCGACATATTTGTCGGGGTTCGCAAAGACATGCAAGGATTATTGCCCCACCGTCTTTGCGAGTGAAACGAAGCAATCTCTTTTTACTGCCTCACAAATTGGAGCTTGCTTCGTCGCCAAGACTCCTCGCCAATACACATCTTGCTATTGTGTTAACTTGCGGATGAGCCGATAGATTAAGAATGCCGAGGCAATGGACACTAAGATGGCGATGAGAGTCCCCGTGAAGAGGTTGGTGTATTGATAGGCATAATGGACGGTAAATGAATAAACACCGACATTTAGCATGGCGCTTAACAAAAGTGTTTTGGCTACGGCTCTTGAAAACTCCACACCACCGGTTCGGTTGGTAATGTAGAGTGTTGACATAAAAATGACTGGAAAATTAGAAAAGATCCCGCCAATGACGGGACCGGTTAAGCGACTGATCAGAACAGCCATTGAAATAATAATACCACTAACGATTCCCCGGGCGAGAATTTGCTGCATGGTATAGGCGACACGGATACCACCTTTGTGGGGAATATCTAAGAAGTACTCAGTGATGTAATAGGCAAAACCGAGTGAAATAGACCAGACCAAAAAAGACACCAGAGCGCTTTCAACACCACTCCAAACAACAATAGCGATAATCACAAACCAGACAAAAAGCGCGATCAACAGGGACCGCACCAGTCCACGATGTACCAGCGTTAGGTAGACCAGGATAAAGAGGGAATTTACGCCCATTACCAAAGGAATCATTACCGCCGCCCGAGACGCATCCTGGGTGGATTGCGATAATCCGATAAAAATTAAGGCCACCACAATCGTAGACGGTAAACCGCCGATGAACCCCCCAATTTTGCTCCCAAAACGTTCGGCAATTACCGTGACCGTTGTGATCCAAATGGAGCCCACAAAAAAACTCAGAGCTAACTTAATGAGAAAGGGTTGATCCAGGGATTCCATGGCGGCAGGTTAATTAACGAGGGCGGGTTTCCCATAAGAATTCAAATTTATCACTGGGTGCTTATCACGTTACGCACCTGAAATGAATCAATAATAACCCGATGGGAAAAACCCGCACTTTGTATCCCCCCCGCATTCGTTTATAATACCATCAATGCTCCAATACATACTCAAACGTTTTGCACAGCTTGTGCCAGTGATTCTTGGAATCATTTTACTGACCTTTATCCTTATGTATATCGTGCCGGGCGATCCTGTTCTTTCCATGGTTGGAGAGCGCTATGATGAAGAAACCCTGGAACGTCTACGGGAACAGTTTCACCTCAACGACCCCCTAATAAAACAATTTGGCCATTATCTGTGGGGTTTGCTCCATGGTGATCTGGGTGTTTCGTTTATTTCTCAAAAATCCGTGAGTGGAATGATCATGGAACGTTTCCCGGCGACCATGTTATTGGCTGTTGGAGCTATGTTTGTTTCCGTTCTGCTGGGTATATCAGTAGGCGTGTTATCGGCGATAAAGCCACACTCCTGGTTGGATCGCACGACCATGGGTATTGCCCTACTCGGCATTTCAGCGCCAGTCTTTTGGGTTGGATTGCTTCTGGTTATCGGAGCGCGAGCCGTCGGCTGGCCCTATCTCACCGGATATGGATGTCTACCCTATCTCGTGCTGCCAGCTATTACCCTGGGAACCAGGTCGGCTGCATTCCTTGCTCGAGTTACCAGAGCCAACATGCTGGAGGTCCTTTCTCAGGATTATGTCCGCACTGCCAAAGCCAAGGGGCTGTCAAATTTTGTCGTGGTTGTGAAACACGCCTTGAAAAACACCCTCATTCCCATCGTGACGATCATCGGTGTTGACTTCGGATCCTATCTCTCAGGCGCAGTGCTCACCGAATCCATCTTTAACTGGCCTGGGATCGGTCGTCTGGCATTGAACGCCATTTTGAAACGCGACTTTCCAGTAATCCAGGGCGTCGTTCTGGTCACGGCACTGATTTTTGTTTCAGCGAATTTTCTGGTGGATATCCTGTACGGCGTTCTTGATCCACGCATACGGCTGGGGAAGGAAAAATGATGAGGTGCCGATCATCCAGGCGTCGATTCGAATCGTCGCCTGGGAGTCGCAAACCACGATTCCAGGAATACTATGCGCGGTAGTATTACCACTGAAACCCTGCGTCAATTACGCAAAAATAAAACGGCACTGTTCGGTCTGTTTTTAGTAGCCATGCTGATTTTTGTTGGTGTTTTTGCTCAGTGGGTGGCACCCTATGATCCCTACGATGCCGATCTGGATATCAGTCTCCAACCCCCCAGCGCTCAACATTGGCTCGGTACGGATGAAGAGGGTCGCGATGTGCTATCCCGGATTATTTATGGCGCACGGATATCTCTCAAGGTGGGTATCATTGCCAGCTCACTGTCTCTGTTTATTGGCGCGATCCTCGGTTTGATAGCGGGATATTTTCGAGGCTGGCCTGAGACCATCATCATGCGTTTTACCGATGTCATGTTTGGATTTCCCGCCTTGTTGTTCATGATTGGCATAACTGCTTCAGTTCAGCGCCCAAGTATAGAAGTTGCCATGCTGGCCATTGGACTGGTAAGCTGGCCGGGAATGGCTAGGATCATGCGGGCTCAGGTACTTACAATTGTTGAGCAGGAATATGTGACAGCGGCGCGTTCACTAGGGTATTCCCAACTACGGATTGTTATGCGACACGTCTTGCCCAACAGTCTGGCGCCAGTGGTGGTGGCCTTTACCATGAGCATTGCCGGTGCAGTCATGGCAGAAGCTTCTCTTTCATTTATAGGGCTGGGAGCACAACCCCCAGAACCGAGCTGGGGCTCCATGATAGCGTTTGGACGCATGCATTTGCGTGGGGAGTGGTGGATTTCCGTATTTCCAGGCCTCGCAGTAGCGGTTATGGTGATCGGGTTCAACCTCTTTGGAGAGGGCCTGAGAGACGCCCTGGATCCTACCATGAGAGGACGCGGCAAATAAATACGAATTGATAAACAGGAATTACGGTTTGAGTAATTCACAGTCGGGGCTTGATAATAATCGTTTTTGTCACGCCGAGGCTCTCGCAGGGCAGAAAGTGATTATAAAATTGAACTTAATGGATGTCAAACATGGATAGTATCATGCAAATTGTTGGGTTTATAGGTGCGGGCTTGCTCCTGTTAGCCTATTTCAACAATAGCAGGAAACGTTGGGAGTCAAGTGACCTCAACTACCAGTTTACCAATCTGGGTGGCGCTGTACTGATTTGCATTAACACCTATTATTTTAGCGTGTATGGTCCCCTGATCCTCAATTTTTTCTGGGCACTTATTGCCATCGTGGGTATTCGGAGGTTTTACTTCCCTGCAACAGGCCAACCAAAAAGCGGTTGATTTGAAGAAGAGAAAAAACGAAGTGAAAATTAAAAAGACAACTCTGCTCATCACGACCAGTGTTTTTCTGGGTGCCTGTTCTTCCATGGGGGTTCTGGATATGTTAGGAGTTCCCGTGGAGAATGAAGTCTTTATGGACAACGATATTCTTGTTCAAAATGATGCCGCTTATGGAATCACAATCATCGGTTTCAAGGGTAATTATGACCTGCTCTATGACCCTTCGGATCCATTATCACTTGCTGAGGCTGGACGAAAATATCCCTACCGTTATATTATCAATGGTTCCTATTTCGAAAGTTCTCGCATTCATGCCGGATGGCTATCAATGTTTGGGGTTCAGCAGGCCCCATTGAAAGCAGATCGACAGCTTTCTCATATGGCAATTTCGGATATCTCGATTTCCCGGACCTCGACCTCTGGGACACCAGCATGACCAACCCAAAAGCGCTTGAGTTTCAGACCGGTCCGCTTGTCATTCACGAAAACCAAGTGGACACACCCTTGCTATTCAAGCTTCGATCAACGGCATGAGCCCTCGCCTGAGAACCCTGCTGGCTTATACCAAAGAAGATGGGATGTTCTATTTCATGATCACCCGTGAAGTATGTCGGCTGGATGAGATCGGTGGCTATATCCTGTCTCTTGATGTCTTTACTGGAAAGACACTTGATGTCATGAATCTTGACGGTGGTTCATCAACAGCTCTGTACTCCAGAAAGCATCCAAACTTGAATTATAATGTCAATAGAGCGATACCCCTTTTACTCGGTATCTATTAACATCACGGGGCGTTCGGGAGAAGAAGCATGAAAGTCTGTATTGTTGGTGCATCTGGAAAACTGGGCAGGTATATGGTTCAACAAGCCCTGGACCGTGGTTATGAAGTTGTCGGGGTTTGTCGTGAACGCAGTGTTCCCAAACTTGAAGCGTTCAAGGATCGGATCACGATTTTCCCCGGAGCCACAAATGATCGCGAGCTGATCAACGAGGCTGTTCAGGGCTGCGATGGCGTTCTGACTGTACTCGTGCCCTGGGGCATTCAACAGTATGCCTCTGGAACAGCTAATGCCGTAATGGATTTTTCACCGCCAGATGCCCGGCTCATTTTTTCGTGCGGGTGGCACATCAGCAAAGACGGTCAGGATGTCTATTCCAAAACTTTCAACTGGATGCTTGGCGTGGCTGGGTGGTTAGGAAAACTGTTTCGCGCAGTAGAAATTGACGATCAGGTTGAAGCCTGTCGCCTGATCTTTGATAGTGACACGAAATGGACGGTCGTGCGAGGAAGTGATCTGGAAGAAGGTGAGAGTCAGGGCTTGCCGGTGTGGAGTCACCATATCGGTGATCCCATCCTGGAAAGCAACAAAACCCGGCGCGTCGATTTTGCTCTGTTTATGGTGGCAGCTCTGGAGGATGACAAGCTGATTCATGAAGCTCCCGCAATCGTAGGCTGTATGACGCCTTCGGCCCTTGCCCATAGTTCTTAGACAGAAAAAGAGATTGCTTCATTCATTACATTCCCTCGCAAAGACGAGAAATGGATTGATCCTTTTGTGTCTTTGCGAGAAGCGGAGCGACGAAGCAATCTCTCTTTGATGAAAGAGATCACCCGGCCTCCAACCCGGGGCAGAATCCCCGCGGACACGAGGAAGAAGTCTTCCCGGTTAAGCGGTTTTCACAAGTTTCATTTTATATAATATTTCACTTGACCCTCACCCAACGTCATAGCCTATACTATGTGGTGACAAGGAGAAGTGTGATTGGCAATGCGTAAAAAGTATAGCGTAAACCAGGTGGCCAGGCTCTCAGGTATTACCGTGAGAGCACTTCATTATTATGATCAGATCGGGCTGCTCAAACCGGCAATGCGTTCTGAAAAGAAGTATCGCTATTATGATGAATCTGACTTACTGCGCCTCCAGCAAATCCTGTTTTATCGTGAATTGGATTTTAGCCTGGAGCAAACACGTAACATCCTGGATGATTCGGACTTCGATTTTGTAGAGGCGTTAAAAACCCACCGTCAAACACTAATGCAAAAACACAAACGAATAAACCAGCTGATTCAAACAGTGGATCAGGCGCTGGAAAAAATTCAAGGAGACCAGAATATGGCACTCAATGACAAAGACTTGTATCAAGGGTTTGACCAGGAAAAGATAGATCGTTGGAATAGAGAAGTAGATGAAAAGTACGACCCGAAAAAGGTTGCTGAATCGCGGCGTAATGTTGGCAAGATGTCCAAGGAACACTTCAACACTGTTCAGGAGCAGGGCGAACGCGTCACCATTGCAATCGCAGAAAACATGGATCAGGAAGCGAGCTCTCCTGTCGTTCAGGCTCTGATCAAAGACCACCATGCCTGGATTGAAAACTTTTATGTGTGCCCCGCAATGATGTACAAAGGGCTAGGCCAGATGTACGTAGAGAATCCAGAATTCACAGCCTTCTACGAGAAAATTAAACCGGGCCTGGCAACGTTCATGTGTGAATCCATGGTCTATTATGCGGATAATGCACTAAAAGATTAACCCGTTTAGTCCATCACCAGGGGCGTAATACTTTAGGCACCCGGTGTACACCTGGACTGTACCCCCTCTGTTTATTTTCATCATTCATCAAGAATTATTATTGGTCCTCAGGAGACCGTTTTTGTGATATTATTTATCCCGATTTCTGGCGGCCATTAAAGGATAAAATCCTTGTCATTATTTTGACGCGCATGTATCATGCTAGCCGTTAAAAGTTGGGGAGAAAACGTAGCAAGATCGGTTGAACCGATGGATTTAAAAAGCCCCTAAAAACCCAAACACTGGAAAAGATATAAAGGGATAAATCTTGGCTCAGATATTCCCCAAGTGGACGAATAAAGCCCCGCTGTATTCAGC
>JABMOT010000005.1 GCA_013202385.1 Fidelibacterota bacterium | reverse complement strand
GGAGCAATTTCAAGCAGAAGAGTATGGTTGTCCGCCATATCATCTCGTATGATACTCTTCGGGTAGAAAGCTAGTATTCCGCTGCAAAACGGAATCCAGATCAATGGCTGCCTCCTCCTCTTTGGGGAGAGACAGAATCCGGCTTATAGATCCGCCCATTTATTTTGAATATAATACCCCGGATTTTTCTTTATTAGCTCACAAGTCCAATTCGAGGCGGTACTGTTTTTGCCATGAATTAATCCCGGAAGAAGTTTATACTAGAGACCTATCATTATGGAAAAAATCTGGATCATTCAAGATAGTCCTCAAGCAGAGATTGCAAAATTAGCTGCATCTCTGGGTGTGTCGCCAATTGTAGCTGGAATTTTGTGGCGCAGGGAGCTTCGCAGCATGGATGAGGCTAAAAATTTCTTTAATCCCTCTGTATCACTCTTATTAGACCCATTTCTTATGCTCAATATGGATAAAGCTGTCGCTGAAGTTAATGAGTGTTTAGACAATCATTGGCCAATATTGGTTTATGGAGATTATGATGTAGATGGAACCACGGCTGCCTCATTGCTACATTTGTTTCTCCAGTCTATCGGTGCGAAATCTGATTTCTATATACCTGACCGAAACCTAGAAGGCTATGGAGTGTCCCATAAGGGAATTGATTATGCTGCTGAGATTGATGCCAGGTTAATAATAACCTGTGACTGTGGAATTACAGCAGTTGAACAGACCGAATATGCGAAGCAATCAGGCATAAAAATGATGATCACGGATCATCACATTCCTGACGATATTTTACCAGATGCCGCAGTCATTCTGAATCCGAAACAAGACGGTTGTGAGTATCCGAATAAAAATCTTTGTGGAGCTGGCGTTGCATTCAAACTTACACAGGGAATTTCCAAGAGCCGGGGTTTGCCACAGCAACAAGCACTGCAGTTTCTTGATCTGGCTGCTATTGGCACAGCAGCTGATATTGTCAATGTTACTGGCGAAAATCGTATCATCGTATGGGAGGGTCTTAATCTAATTGGACAGGGAAAACGACCGGGAATCAAAGCCTTGAAAAAGGTTGCGGGGATTACGCGTGATGTGGTCACTGTTGCAGATGTTCTGTTTGGATTAGGTCCTCGGATAAATGCTGTTGGGCGTCTTGGCGAAGCAATGCGTGCCGTTCGGCTTATGACAGCCAGTACTCAGGCTGAAGCGCGAGAAATGTCTGCTGTGCTTAACTCGGAGAATGAGACGAGAAAAACTGTAGAAGGAAAAATATTCGATGAGGCTGTACGTCTTTCAAATGCCAAGTATGACCCACGGGAAAAGCGCTCATTGGTTTTGTACCAGGATGGCTGGCACCATGGCGTTATTGGTATAGTGGCCTCAAAACTTAAGGAAAGATATTTTGTACCAACGGTGATAATTGCTGTCAATGATGGCGTCGGAAAGGCTTCGGCAAGAAGCATTCATGGCTTTGATTTACATGCCGCCTTTTCTAAATGTTCAGACCTGTTGCTGAGTTTTGGGGGACACACCATGGCAGCGGGCATGTCCATCGAACCAGCCAATCTGGAAGCATTTGAGAATAGATTCCAGCAAATTGCCATGGCACAGGTAACGGACGAAATGATGCGACCCCGCTTGAAAATCGAATCGGTGATTGAATTTAGTGATATTAATTCACAATTAATGGAAACGCTCAGACGTTTGGCACCTTACGGACCTGGGAATATGCGACCGCTTTTTAGTAGTCAAAACTTGGAAGTTGTCGGCTATCCCAGACCCAAGATTGTGGGTAAGGACCATTTGAAATTTAAAGTGCGGCAGGGACGGGAAGTTTTGGATGCCATCGGATTTGGTCTGGCCGAACAATTAGAATTGTTGTATTCTGGGAAACCTATAGAGTTGGCTTATGTTTTATCTGAGAATGAATGGCAGGGACGTAAAACGATCCAATTAGAACTTAAAGATATTCGTGTGATGAATTAGGAGTTAGAAATGAGAAGAGCTTATATCGATGCTATTGGAATGTATGTGCCGGAAAATGTAGTTACCAACAAAGATCTGGAAGCCATGATGGATACTTCAGATGAATGGATTCGAGAAAGATCTGGAATTCAGGAACGTCATCATGTGAGAGGTGAAAGTACCACAGACCTGGCGCTTAAAGCTACGGAGGAAGCGCTGGCCAAAGCTGGGATGGTGGCTGCAGATATTGAACACATTATTTTTTCAACCATGGCAAATGATTATTTTGTTCCAGGGGGTGGGCCTATGATGACCAGACGGTTGGGAATTCCAGGCACTCCTGCTGTTGATATCCGCATGGCTTGTTCGGGATTTTTATATGGCTTATCAATTGCCAAAGCATTTATCGAATCTGGAGCCCACGACAATGTTTTATTGATTACCTCGGAAGTTCAATCTGTTGCCTTAGATTTTTCTACGGCGGGTCGTGATACAGCAGTACTCTTTGGTGATGGTGCTGCGGCAACCATATTAAAAGCCACAGATGAAGATCGCGGATTAATTTCAATCAAGACCCATTCAGATGGTCGGTATGCTGAAGATCTCATGTTGAGGACCCCATCCACTCTCGATAATCCATTTCTGACAAAAGAACTTTTGGATAAGGGGTATGGCCGGGTTGTGATGAATGGGCGTAGCGTTTTTAAACATGCAGTTACAAAGTTTCCTGCGGTGATCATGGAAGCATTGGATGCAGCTGGAGTAGATAAGAAAGATATTAAGCTAGTGGTTCCTCATCAGGCAAATCTTAGAATCACTGAAGCAGTAGCCAATCGTCTGGATCTGGAGTTACACAAGGTTGTATATTCAAACATCCACAAATACGGAAATACCACATCTGCTTCGATTCCCATCGCGCTGTATGAAGCCTTGCAGGAAGGTAAAATTAATCGGGGCGATACGATTGTGGTTGCTTCTTTCGGGGCTGGCTTCACCTGGGGGGCATCAGTAATAAAGTGGTAAATCATTAATGTTATCAACATTATGGGAGGGCTGAAATGAAACAATATTTTCAGGAAGAGCATTACATGATCCAGGATATGGTTCGTGATTTTGCTGCCAATGAAGTCGCACCCATCGCTGAATCTCTGGATAAAGAGGAACGATTTCCCCTGGAACTCATTCCCAAACTTGCAGAATTGGGCTTGCTAGGCATACCTTTCCCAGAGGAGTATGGCGGAGCAGGTATGGACACCCTAGCCTACACCCTGGTAATAGAGGAATTGGCTAAAGTTGATTCTTCAGTGGCAATTACCGTAGCTGCTCACATTTCACTAGGGATTACCCCAATTTATCTATTTGGTAATACGGAACAAAAAAAATCTCATCTTGCCAATCTTATCGCCGGAAAATATCTCGCCTGTTTTGGACTCACGGAACCTGAGGCTGGCTCAGATGCCGGAGCTACAAAAACGACAGCTGTAAAAATGGGTGATGAGTGGATCATTAACGGATCTAAAAATTTTATTACCAATGCCGGATATTCAGGAGTATGTAATCTAACGGCCGTGACAGACCCCACCGCTAAGAGACCGGCTGGAATATCCGTTTTTATGGTAGATCCTAAAACACCTGGATTTATTATTGGTCCCCCTGAAAAAAAGATGGGTTGGCATGGTTCAGATACACGTGCCCTCACGTTTGAAAATATGCATGTACCAGAAAGCGCTCTCCTCGGCGAATTGGACGTTGGGTTTTCGCAGATGATGACAGCCTTGGTTGGTGGGCGTATCAGCGTGGCTGCGCTGGCACTGGGCTTGGCCGAGGGCGCCCTCAACGCTGCCCTTAAATATGCCCATGAGCGAGAAGCTTTTGGTAAGAAGATATACCGTTTTCAGGGTGTCGGTATGCAGCTCGCCGAAATTGCGACAGAAATTGAGGCTGCTCGTCACCTCGTTTATCACGCAAGCTATCTTAAAGATCAGGGAAGTGATGTGGTTAAAGCCGCTGCAATGGCTAAATTAAAAGCATCTGAGACTGCTGTTCGGGCAAGTAATATTGCGTTGCAGGTTCATGGTGGTTATGGTTTCATCAAAGAATTTCAAGTGGAACGATTTTTTCGTGATGCAAAAGTCCTCACAATCGGAGAAGGCACATCAGAAGTTCAAAAACTTGTGATTTTGAAGCAGCTAATGAAAGGTTTATAATTACTACATGTTACCCCAATCAAAGAAGGTCGTCGCTGACGAGAAAAAATATCACCTCTGGTTACGAATTAGCCAGGTCAGTCTAATTGCATTACTTTTGGTTATCACCGCCCTATTTTTCCCAAAGGGTAAGATGTTTCAGTTTAATTATGCTGTCGATCAGATTACAACTGAGACAATTATTGCACCATTTGACTTTGATATTTTAAAAACTGAAGCCGCTCTGGAATTGGATCGTCAAGCCCGAGAGAATACGGTTCAACCTGTTTTTATTTGGGATAATTCAAGTCGTGACCATGTAAATGAAACGCTGGATGCTCTTAGAACTCAACTCGCTTTATGGTACCAGGCTGAAAAAGATTTAAGCGGCAAGCGAAATGAGTGGAAAGCTATCACAGACAGCCTGCTTGCAGACTCAGTGAGAAACCAACTGCAGGAAGATTCTCTCCTGGTATTAAATATACGAACTGATTTACAAAACGAAGGACTGAAGGATCTTGGAACACCTCGCTGGGATTATTTCCTTGAGAGAGGACCTTCTACACGTCAATTGATCAATTCTGTCAAGCAGGCCCTTCTGCCACAGTACATGTTGGGGATCATTGGTGATCTGCCACCTGGTGAGAAATATGACCGAATCACAATGATTACACGTGGTAAGGAATCCAGTCGCAACCCACAAGATTTTCGAAATATGAATCAATCCTGGGAAAGTGTACAAAAAGTTCTGGTGACAATCTTTTTGCAAAAAGACCCTAGGTTGCTTCAGCTGGCAGAAGACATCGCAGGTGGGGTGATGATTCCAAATTTAAACTATTCTGCCGAACTCACAGAAAATCGAAATGCTGAGGCGCGTAATCTCGTGCCCATCAGTGTGGGAAAAGTTTTTAAAAATGAGCGAATTGTTGACGCGAATACACGTGTAACGCCTCAGATCGAGCAAAAACTAAAATCGCTCGAAAAAGAATACATCCGAAAGGGCTACGGCGAATCGGCAGCAAATCGCTTGACCACGTTTATGGGCAAAATGATGCTTTCGGCATTTCTAGTATTTTTCTTCTTCGCCTATTTACAGACCTATCGTAGTCAGATTTACAATGATATTAAACTTATCGCATTGGTTGGAATCATTTTCGTTCTCACCTTGGGATTAGCTCATGTTATTGTATATACATTAGGCTGGTCTGAATTCTTTGTTCCCATGAGTATGGCGGCCATCCTCTTTACGGTGGTCTTTGATGGCCGAATTGCCTTTATCATCATGGTGACCTTGACCATGCTTACCGGCATTATTTTAAGCAACAACATTCCATTCATAGTCGCCAATTTATTTGTTTCTTCATTGGCAATCTACACAGTGCGACGATTGCGTTCAAGATCTCAATTATTATGGAGTATTCTGGCTGTAATTTCAGGCTATGTTGCGGTTATCGCAGTTTTTGAAATGATCCAATTCAGTAACTGGGAATCTGTAATGGAACACATGCTATTTGCCACAGGCAATGGCTTTTTATCACCGCTGTTATCCTATGGTTTTCTGGTATTGATTGAACGCGTTTTCAAGATTACTACCAATCTTACCTTGTTGGAATTGCTGGATTTCAACAATAAACTGCTGAGCAATCTGGCAATGCGGGCTCCAGGTACGTTTAAGCATAGCATTGATGTGGGCAACTTAGCCGTCGCCGCCGCTGAAGCAGTTGGCGCTAACTCACTACTGGCAAGGGTCGGAGCTTACTACCATGATATAGGTAAAGGTGAAAAGCCAGAATATTTTATTGAGAATCAACTCAGAGGAACGAATAAACACGAAAAACTTTCACCCCGCCTCAGTGCGACAGTAATTGTCGCGCATGTCAAGGATGGTATCAAACTGGCTGATGAGTTTGGATTACCATCCATTGTTGCTGATTTTATTCCCATGCACCATGGAAAAACCAGGGTTGAATATTTCTATCAACAAGCCCTGGAACGAGCGAAAGAAACAGATTCTGATATAAATGAAGCTGATTTTCGGTATCCCGGTCCAAGACCCAATTCAAAGGAAACTGGAATCTTGATGATTGCTGAAGCCATTGAGGCTGCTACCCGCTCATTGAAAAGTCCAAATCCTCAGCGAATTAAATCTCTCATGGATACAATAATTGAGAGTCGAATCAAGGGTGGGGAATTAACGAATTGCCCACTTACATTTAGAGATTTGGATATCATCAAGGATGCCATGATGCCAGTATTAACTGGGAGTATGCATGAAAGAATTGAATATCCAGGACAACGTGAAAAATTGCATATGATGGATGATGAAGCCTAACCCGGAAATTCGTCCAATCTCAAGAGTCTGAATTCCCGATGCAGATTGAGATATTTGATCCACTTCCTGAAATTAATTTAGCTTTAATAAGAGGCGGAGTGGAGCAGGTTTTCCTCGGTGAACACAAAACTTCCGAATATATAAACATTATTTTTCTGGCACGGAATGAACTGCGCATAATGAAAAAAGAATATTTTGGATTGGATCTTTACACTGATGTCATTGCATTCAATCTAAACGATCCTGATCATCCAATAGCAGGTGAGGTATATCTATCCTATGAACAAATTATTCAAAATTCGCAAGAGTTCAAAACCCAGCTGGAAGACGAATTAATTCGAGTGCTTATTCATGGATGCCTACATTTGTGTGGATATGAAGATGATACAAAGGAGCTTAAAGCGCTGATGACTAACCGGGAAAATCATTATTTAAAAATTTTCAAAGAGCTTGGATTCTGATGACAATCTCTGATTTTTTAGAATCCACCTTACTCTGGCAGATCGTACTGTTTGTTGTGCTTCTGGGAATTTCAGCTTTTTTTTCGGGCTCGGAAACGGCGCTATTTAATTTAAAACGAAAAGAGCTTGCTAAATTAAAACATGATATTGCACCATCATCAAGACTGATTGTTCGATTGCTAAGTACCCCGAAAAGACTGCTCATTACGATTCTGGCAGGTAATACTATCGTAAATGTGGCTCTGGCTGCAATGGCAGCACTTATCACAGCGGAAATTGCGTCAAATCATAATATTAACCAGGTACTTGCCCTTGTCGTTGAAATAGTTGTTTTAACAATTATACTGGTGATCCTGGGTGAAATTACACCTAAAGTTCTGGCGATGCGACATTCACTTGGATTTGCTTCACGGATTGTTGGAATCCTCTCTATCATTTTCAAACTATTCTCTCCCATAGCACAAGTTATGTATAATGTTGTTGAAAATCTTGTGAGACTTACAGGAATTCAAACTGAAGAAAACTTTACATCCGATGAAGAGATAAAAGAGTTGGTTGAATTGGGACAAGATCAGGGCGTTATTGACGCAGATGAAAAGGAAATGATTCATTCCATAATAGAGTTTGGTGATACTCAGGCTAAAGAAATAATGATCCCCCGACCAGATGTAGTTATGTTTCATACAGAAATGAATAGAGATGATGTTTTAGCCTTAATTCGAGAAAGTGGATACTCAAAATATCCACTTTACCGTGATAAAATTGATCAGGTCCGAGGCATTGTTTTTATTAAAGATATTCTTCCTCACCTCCACAGTGTCTCACGTAGAATCAATCTAGAGAGACTGGCACGCCCAGCAATGTTTGTCCCAGAGCATCAACCGGTAGATGCATTATTGCGTGACATGCAAACTCAAAAACAAAAACTGGCCATTGTTGTCGATGAATATGGTGGTTTTTCAGGGATGATCGCCGTAGAAGATATAATAGAAGAGGTTTTAGGAGATCTTAGAGATGAACTTGACGAATCAAAAGAAGAAACTGAAATAATTAAGATTAAACCCGGAGTGTTTTTGATTGAAGCTTCAATGCAGCTGGATGATGCTGCAAAAATCCTTGGTATCGAGTTTAAGGAAGATAGGGATTATGACTCTGTCGGAGGCTTAGTATACTATTTATTGGGTACCATTCCCCAGGCTGGTGAGATTGTTCATTACGAAAATTATGATTATGAAGTCGTTTCAGTAGAAAAAAATCGTATTGAAAAAGTTAAAGCAAGCAGAACAGGGAAGAAAAATGACTGAATCAACTCCTTCCACTGTTGAATCTGAATTAGCCAGGCTCATACAGATTGTTGCGACATTACGCGGGCCGGATGGGTGTCCCTGGGACAGGGAACAGACCCCACAAAGCATGATTCCCTTTTTACTTGAGGAGGCTTATGAGGTTGTTGAAACCCTTGAAGATGGTAACACAACAGAATTGCAGAAAGAACTTGGTGATTTGTTATTGCACATTGTCATGCAAGCGCAAATGGCTGAAGAAAAAAATATCTTTAAACTCCGAGATTCTATTATTTCTATCAACGCAAAACTGATCAGGCGTCACCCTCATGTGTTTGGAGCAAACAACAACGAAACAGAACGTGTTCAGGACGCAAAAGAAAACTGGGAACGGGTCAAGAAAAGTGAAGGCCGAAAAAGCTGGATAGATGGTGTCCCAAAAAATCTTTCTGGATTAATCAGAGCACAGCGGGTTCAAGAAAAGGCTTCGACTGTTGGTTTTGACTGGGATGACGTATCGCCAGCATTAGAAAAATGTCATGAAGAAATCAATGAGTTGCTGGAGGTATGGAATCAGGGTGATCTCGACAGATCAAAAGAAGAATACGGAGATGTACTGTTTAGTTTGGTAAATGTTGGACGGTTGATGAATATTGATAGCGAATCATCCATGCGGTTGGCAGTTGATAAATTTGATGCCAGATTCAGAGCCCTGGAAGCCGTTTTTGAGCAAGAGCATAAAGATATCGAAAAGGCTTCTTTAGCAGAAATGGACGAGGTTTGGGATCGTATAAAACATAAAGTCGCTTTCCGCAAATAGTCCAGGAGCCATTTGTTGCTTTCAGCTCGTTGCTATTGCGGCGCGAAAGTGTTCTCGTTTCGATATTCAACTTATTTGTTTTCATAAAGTCCTTGGTATTAGATAAATAAAACTATAGTTTAGTCATAATCAATTTTAAGCACAATCCAGGAGGGTAACAATGGCTGATAAAAAAGTAACAGGGAATCAAGGGAAACGGTATTCTACAGAAGAAAAAGCTGAGATGTTTGAGTTTATAAGAGTTTTCGATACTGCAAATAAACGCGGTGGAATGAAAGCAGCCAGTGAAAAATATGGCGTTTCAGTTGTGACTTTGAGCAATTGGAAAAAAGGCAGTCAGGGTCCCAAAAAGCGTAAAACCAATCCAAAAGTCAAGACGACTATCACTAATAAAGCTATTAAAACTGGCCCTTCCTTCGTTAAGGAATCCGTTGTAAGTCCTGATGCCATTTTAAGCCGTCTACAAGCTATTCGGGTTGAAATTAACGGTCTTGAGAAAGAATTTAACGAGCTTAAGAAAAAGCTTTAAGCTGCTCTTTATCTGACAGCAGGTCGGATTAGTTTGAGTTATTGAGGGTGGGTTTAATCTCACCCTTTTTTTATAGAGTAGTTTCTAATTGTGAATATGAGATATCTCTCTTTAGGCTGACTTTGAATTGTATTACCACATACGAATCAAACTGAATAGGACGATAACCCATATTGATCCGTGTAGCCAGCCACCCAGAACGTCGAGGGGAAAGTGCGCACCGCAGTATATTCTAGAATACCCAACAATAAGTGAAAATGGTATTAGTATCCAGGCTGTCCAGGAAAACAGCAGACCATATCCAATAGCTATGGCCATGGTATTTGAGGCGTGATTTGACGGGAAAGACTTCTTGCCCTTATTCATAATCCCAAGCGATCGAATATCTGGATATAATTTCCCGGGTCGAATTCGATCTGTATTCATTTTGAATAATTTCGCGTTAATTCGATCTGCAATAAGTGCACTGACGCCCCCAAGCAACAATGCCGTTAATCCTGATTTCCAGTTTAGATAAATGATAATCATCGCAAAGGTCAGTGTTGGAAAAATCCATCTATAAGGATCTGAAATGGCAATCATTATCCTATCTAGCAATGGGTGCGAGAGCCTTTTTGCAATGAGGTAGGTCAGGTCCTTTTCAACTTTTGATACAGGTAGTGTAATCACGTGACAAAAATGGATGTCTCTTCTGACTTATGCTAGTAATTTATAGGATTGTAATGTTCAAAATATGATGTATTTATTTAATGTTTAATAATCAATATTCGGCTATAGCGAGGGAGATGATTAATGAAGTATTTACAGATGTTCACTTTTTGGCTCGTACTATTTTTAAGCGCTTGTCATTCACCAGATCAACTAAACTCAAGCAGTCATGAATCTGGAAAATTAAGAGTTGGATTCGATGTTGATGACACCATCTTATTTTCGAGAGATAACTTTTTAAAAGCGCCCCATATGAGTACTGACCCCGATCATGTTGACTATGGTTGGATCAATCTCCACGACAGTCTTAATTCCACTATAATTCAACCTGTGGCAGACTTGATTGGTTTTCTAAGAAGCCAGGGGCATGATATTTATTTTATCACGGCCAGACCGGCTGCGAATGGTGACGCTGTGGCTCGTCATTTATCCAGATCATTGGGTTTCCCAATTGTCAAAGATGTTAACCTCTTCTTCTCTCCAAAAGAGAAAGATCCCGTTACGGGGCACAAGTTCACTACAAAACATAAAGTGATTTCAAAATTGGGACTCCACATTTTCTATGGCGACGCAGACAACGATATGGTGGCAGCCAGTGTCGCCGGAGTACGAGGAGTTAGGGTGGTCCGGGACGCTCGCTCTGTCGAAGCCTATAGTAGTAATTATTTCGGGGATACCCGGTCTGAACCAAAGTCAGCCGCGCCATATTCAGAAACTCTGTATCAGCAATTTCTTGCTAAGGGTGTCGGCCCGTATGGAGAGACCATTTATCCAATATATAGCTTTCCACTGGATACGGTTATTAGCCTGAACCCTTAGCCAGGAGTTGGAATGTTAATTTTCTAGAGGAACGATCTCGACATTCTGGACACGAAACAGATTGTTTGCTCCATTCATATTGCCAAACGGTAAGGCCTCAAGACTAAGTGTCAAGGTATTACTGCCCTTCATTAAGGGTGCTTCTGCCCAGAAGGTGCCGTTCCAATTATCCCAGGAGCCAGTGTGGGGAAAACTAAGCATTTGCTCTAACCACCAATCATTAATTTTTAGATTGGCCAGCCCACAAGTGTTTCCAGTATTAATTGGCCCCGAGCCGTTGCTGTAGATAAATCGGATGATATAGTTTCCTGCTGCCGGGGCTGCAAAGGTCAGTTTAATAAAGGCAATTTCTTTTCCCATCTCAATGTAGTACGGGGGTTTTGCGCTAAGGACCAGCATCGCTGACGGACCCAGATAGTGCGGTTGAGAGGGTAAGCTTAGACTCCCAAGAGAATCCACTGAATGGAGGGAAAAGAATCCCACCAAGGAATCGGCAATGACTACGGGAGAGCTGCTAAGCGTATCCAGAATAAAACCGTTTGCCGTAAGTACTGTGTACGAGTTTGAATTGCTCCACGCCAGTGTATCCCCACTCCAGAATGTACTTGGAATTTCAGGTGAAATATGATCAGCATATATCAATGAAGTTGATTCACCCACATTCTCTTTGCCTAACACAATGAGGATATCCAGAGGCTCACCGAGCAACGGTAGTGGCTGGCTAATTCCATGAACATGACCGTTCACAGTCATGGAACGAATAGTGGATCCACTTCCTTTGAGTCTGATGGTAAGAGCCGTGTTGTGAAGCGTGAAATTCGAGAGCGAAAAATTATCCCACTTGAATGGGTTGTTTGGCTGCAGATTTAGATCAAAGCCAGCTCTTTCAAAATCGTAGCTAATAGAAATTCCAAATAAACCTTTGTAGATAGCGCTCAGCCAGCCAGCAGTACTCCAGAGCTGACCATCTGAGTTGATGGCAGTTTCATCTGGCCGACCAGATGTATAATGATAATTCTCTCGATGGCTGAGAAATAAAGCAGAGGATCGGAGTAGGCTATTGAAACTGTGAAGATATGCAGCCTGATTTCCAACCTGTTTTGCTGCCAACAAGGCATAAGCCTCCACGAAAGGCCAGATTGCCTTGTTGTGGTAGGCAGGCGAGTGGGGGAGCTGATGTGAAATTACAGGGCTTCCAAAAGGAGTTCGCGGATAGGACCCTACCAGTTTCCCAGCAACGGGAGCGAACGCTTCTGAGAATAGTATACCCAGAGATTCACCTAATAAATCACGATGAGGCGATGGAATCAAGGCGGGTATGCTCATAATATAACTGGCCGGCGCATCAAGCGTCGAATTCCAGAAATGTTGAACAATATCGTGGTCCAGTCTCTGCACCAGTTGTGGCCAGGAACGAATAATATCCAGATTGTCGTTTTCCAGGACCAGACCAATTTCCAGAGCACGCTTGAAAATGATATTGGTAGAAAGTGCATGTGATGAATGGATGTTGGCTGCAGACATCCAGGGTGGATAAGTTTGTTCACGCCAATCCTCAAAACTGGTTTCGCCCATAAGCATGCCCGATACGGGGTCCCGATTCCAAAATAGATCCTCCTCGAGAGCTTGAATGACCGGTTCCCTGATTTCATCCAACCAGGCTGAATCCCCAGTTGCTAAAAAAACTTCCCAGGCAGCCAGAGTCCATATATGGCGATCACTTGAGACTGGCCAAGATCCACCCGTGCCCGTATCCTGAATAATCCTGCCTGCCGGGGATAGTTTTGCCCGGAGGCTGGTCTTAACATTTTCGGGGAACAGGTAGGCCAGTGACAATTGAGCGGCGAAAGAGATATCACGAGTCCAGATGCCTGGCCACTCTTTGCCGGCTGAAAAACCACCATCGTCACGAATATTTTCAATGGTTTCTTCCAGAGCCAGATTCGTTAGTGCCTCCAATAAGGGTGCTTCTGGACTGGAAAACCTTGGGAGTTCTGAAAGATCGGTTTGCAGCGTCCAGGATCGTTGAACCGTGTCCGGGTTGGGTGGAACAAAATGAATACTCAATTCATAGATAGAATCCTGGTCCAAATCCTCAAACCTGAGTGCTTCAGGGGGATTAGGTTCGTCCCATATCCATTCCAATGGCTGGGTACCTCCCGCAAGGAATAGACCCTGAAATGCATTAGAATAAATGGTGTCATTTGTCGCCGTGATATAAAAACCTTGTTTGGTAAAACTTTCGAGCACCGGACGCAGATCTACCCTGAAATGTACATTCGTTGCACGATCAAGATCCGCCGGGTTTTCCGGTGTGGGTAGCGCCTGGCTGCCAAACTTGAGCGTGGGTGCAAAAAATTCCGATATCCCGGTTGGGACCACAAGTCTATGATCCTGACCAAAACCGGCTTCATTATCTTTGCCATTCAGGCTCAATTTGAACAGGATAGGTTGGGCAATACTATATTTTGAAACCATGGGATAAGTGGATGTCAATTGAATCGGGCTTAATGCGGTGGCTTTGTACTTGCCTTCAGAGACACTTTTTGTCGAAATCTTTATTCCAGAACTATTACGTTCGCAATTCGTCAGTATTAAGAGTGACAAAAACGCGGCAGAAATACTTTTAATATTCATAACACCCTTCCCATTCATTCCTTTAAGCTAATCATTCAAAATGAGATGGCCATTTTCTTTGTATTGAAATCTTTGCTTTCAAGAAAAGAGCCAGAACTGGAAAGCAGTTATTGAAATTTGATTTACAAACAATATATTACAAACCGACCAGTCGGTATGTTGGAACTCTATGTTTATTGAATCGTGTATTCGATTTTCCAGGTTTAGCCTAATATCAGGTCGACTGGATTTAATAGTGTGAAATGATCAAGCGGTAAGGAGCCCATGATGAAAATTGTTGTGTGTGTGAAACAGGTGCCCGATACTGAAACCAAAGTAATTATCAGTGGGGATGGTCTTTCCATTGATCCCACTGACGTCAAATATGTGATGAATCCATACGACGAGTATGCAATTGAAGAAGCCCTCAAGCTTAATGAAGCTGCCGGCGAAGGCGAAGTCATTGTGCTTACTCTTGGAACTGAGGATGCTCAATCAGTCATGCGAACTGCTATGGCAATGGGCGCAGATAGTGGCATCCTACTAAAGGTTGACAACGCGGCTCTCGCCGATGGTCTCTCAGTGGCAAAAGCTCTTGCAAGTGAGATAAAGGCACTGAATCCGGATCTCATTCTTACTGGAAAAATGGCAATTGATGGCTATGGTCATCAAGTTGCCACCCTCTTGGGTGAATTATTAGGTATGCCAGTATTATCAACGGCTAAAACGCTGGAAATAGTGGATGGCCTGGCAACGATCCAACGGGATATTGAGGGCGGAAGAGAAACATTATCAGCAAAAGTCCCCTGTGTTATTACTACTGAAAAAGGTTTGAATGACCCACGCTATCCAGCGTTGAAGGGGATTATGCAAGCGAAACGAAAACCTTTGGAAATCAAAGAGATCACCTTGATCGCTGAAGGAATTGAGATATTGGAAATGAGTTATCCAGCCAAAAAACCAGAAGGCCGAATCGTTGGCACTGGTCCTGAGGCTGCAGCAGAACTCGTAAAACTGCTTCGTGATGAAGCTCAGGTTATCTAGGGGGTCATCATGAATGATATTCTTGTTTTTGCTGAACAACGTAACAATCAATTAAAATCATACGCTCTGGAAGCAGTCTCGGAAGGTCGCAGGCTCGCCGATGCAGCTGGAGCCAAGCTTTCAGTTTGCCTCATTGGGTCTGGAGTAGACAATCTTTCAGCCACAATTGCCACGTATGGAGCTGATCGCGTGCTTGTGGCGGACGAAGCAGCCTTGGCGACATACTCTCCTGGTGCCTATGCAAAATTACTCCATGATGCACTTTTGGCAACCCAGGCAAGCGTGGTCCTGCTAAGCTCTTCATCCATGGGACGCGAATTGGGTGCCCTCCTGGCAGCCAAAGCAGATGCCAGCCTTTTAAGTGATGTTGTTGAGACTTCATGGGCAGAGGATCATTTGGTCGTGAAACGACCCGTCTATGCTGGTAAAGCTTTTCTTCGGGTGGCTGCAAAACGTGCTCCTGTTGTGGTCACATTACGTCCCAATGTTTTTGCAGCGACAGAAAAGGCCGGCGCTCCGGCAATTGAGAATTTGCAAGTTTCTCTGAGTGACACAGATACAAAAGTAACCATTTCTAATACGGAAATGAAAGCATCCTCGCGCCCTGAATTGACCGAAGCCAGTATTATTGTCACCGGCGGCCGCGGGATGGGTGGTCCAGAAAACTATACCATTATTGAGGAGCTTGCCGACACACTAGGCGCTGCGGTTGGCGCTTCCCGTGCTGCAGTGGATGCAGGCTGGCGACCGCACGCGGACCAGGTGGGACAAACCGGAAAGACGGTTTCCCCTAATCTGTATATTGCCTGTGGAATCTCCGGGGCCATTCAACATCTGGCAGGCATGAATTCGTCAAAATGTATTGTAGCGATTAATACCGATCCTGAAGCCCCCATTTTTAAAGTGGCAAATTATGGTATTGTAGCTGATCTTTTTGAGGTTGTACCGGCCCTGAATAAGGCAGCGAAGGAATTGTTGGGATAAAGTAACTTTTCCTTGGTCGAACCAAAAAGAGGCTGGCTTAGCGCCAGCCTCTTTTAATTTAGAACCTCATAAGAAATGAATGGAATGAGAAAAGATGCTAAACCCCCGCGGAATATTGTTTGATCTTGATGGCACTTTGGTTGATACAGGTAGAGACATTACTGCCAATCTTAACCGAGCCTTCAAATCAATGGGATACCAACAACTTCCCCATGAAACTATTTTAGGTAAGGTAGGATACGGAGCTCATTATCTCGTCCAGCAATGTCTACAAATCCATGAACCCAAAATAAAGGTGGAAGAAAAACTGGTGACAGAACTCTGGGAGCTATTTCGTGCCTTTTACCGAATCCATATCATTGACGAGGCGCAGCCCTACCCCGGTGTAATCGATTTTCTGGAGCAAGACAATCGGCCTCTGGGGGTCATTTCAAACAAACCAGAAGAGTTTGTTCTAGCTATCTTGACCGAACTCAATTTAATGCAATATTTCAAGTTTGCCTGGGGACGAGATACGCTGCCAGTCAGCAAACCTGATCCAGAAGTCATCCGTTTTGGTATTCACGAGCTGGGAATTGATCTGGCCCGGCATGTGGCCATGGTTGGTGACAGTCCTGTTGATATACGAGCGGCCAAGGGGGCTGGAGCCATATCAATTGCGCTTTCCTACGGTTTTTCGCCCCTGGTAGAATTGGAAGCGGAAAGCCCAGATTTTCTATTCCACAGTTTTCTTGATTTTTCAACTACAGTACAACCCGGCGTAAATAGCAAGTCTTCCTAAGTGGTGATTTCGTTAGGAAAAAATCACATTTAAAAAGGGATAAATAATTGCTATGGCCGGTGTAGGTAACATATTCGTCAAATGCTCTTCATGAACCCTAGGAGAAGGTTTGATATGTTAAAATTTTGGCTTACAAATTTATTAATATTCTCAACAGTTATGGCATTCTCGCCAGCTAAACCAGGAACAATCCCATCAGCTAAAGTTATACAGCAGGCTGCTATCATGGCTGAATCGTATACCCAGGGGGGTCTTGTAGCTAAAATGCAACGTGTGAAGACCGCTACTATTCAACTAGCTCAAATTGGCAACAGAGAACAACGAGAAGATATTTATATGGGTTACCCTATTATTATGGGCTCCTATTCAGATTACAATGATCTTGACACCACCGTTCAGCTACTCCAACGGGAGCTCTTTGATGGCCCCTGGTCGACTATCACCATGGCTGAGCATTATGGACAGATGTCCTATGGACAATTCCATCTTTCAGGTACCGTTTACGGCTGGTATGAGATGGCAAACAATAGCGATTATTATGAGGGCTCCCAAATTCCTGGCAACTATGATAATGGGCTGAACGTGGGAGACTTTTTATTTGAATCCCTTACTCAGGCCGATGTCGAAGTAGATTTTACCCAATACGACAATGATGGTCCAGATGGAGTGGCAAATTCAGGTGATGATGATGGCTTTGTGGATGCGGTTGCCTTTGTTCATTCGGGTCCTGGTGGGGAGGGTGGAGGTTCCTATGTATGGTCTCATCGTTGGAGATATAATGCATGGTGGGGATTAGCCTTCGCTACCAATGATATGGGGGCCAATGGTTCGTTTATCAGAGTCAATGATTATACGATACAGCCCGCAGTGAGCGCAAACGGAAGTAGCCTGATCGAGATAGGTGTGTTTTCGCATGAATTTGGACATGCACTGGGATTGCCTGACCTCTATGACACAGATTATTCCTCAAATGGCGTAGGAAGCTGGTGCCTCATGGCCAGTGGTTCATGGAGTTCACCTTCAAGTCCAACGCATATGTCAGCCTGGTGTAAGGAAATGATCGGGTGGATTGTGCCAAGAAGACTCGACCTTAACATGAATACGATGGCCTTTCCAAACGCTGAGGAGAATGCTTTTGCTCTAAAATTATGGACCCATGGTGAAGTAGAAAGTTATACGAGTTCTTACAGTCATGGTCAAAATGTCGGAAGAGAGTATTTCCTGATTGAAAACCGGCAAAGAATGGGCTCAGAGACTCAGCTTCCGGGGACGGGCTTGTTAATCTGGCATATTGATAATTCTCGTTCAAACAATGATAACGAAAATCATCGCATGGTTGATGTGAAAGCTGCTGATAATTATATAAATGGATCCAGTGGTGGCGATCCATGGCCAGGGACTACTAACAATAGAAACTTCGATTTTAATACCACCCCTTCTTCGATTGGTTGGCAGGGAATCAACACAGAGGTCGCTGTTCTCAACGTGTCAGATTCTGACTCAACCATGACTGCTGATGTGGAAATCCATGAATCGGCGCCGCATATCACTATTGAGGATGTGATTATCAGTGATAGCAACGATGATCATATTTATGGCCCGGGAGAGACTGTGTTGATCTGGTTGGCTGTGAAAAATTCAGGGGCTCCGGTTACGAACCTGGAGGCGACTTTATCAGTTACAGACAACCAAGTGGATGTGGTTGGTGATCTTATTTCCTTTGATCCCATTGAGTTTATGGAGCTGAGTACGTCCAGCGAGCCCTTCGAATTCATTATCAGCGATTCATTGAGTCCCCATCAAGTCACATTTGACGTGACATTCACGGCGGAAGGTTCTCTGGAACCCGATCATCATGACGTGCTGCTTATGCTGGGGTTACCAGAAATCACTCTTATTGACGATGATGGGGCAATGGCAGGAGGTGACAATTTTCAAGCCTATTACACGGATGCCTTACTGCTTGCTGGGAAAGTTTATTCAGTGTGGGATATTGCCGAATTGGGAGCACCTGACCTTGAATGGTTACAGCGTCATTCATCGGTCATCTGGTATTCCGGCAATAAGGCGACCCCATTGGATGCGAACAAAATTGACCTTCTCAGCAACTACTTAAATGAGGGTGGGCATTTGATCATGAGCGGTCAAGAACTTGGAAACGGAGATGATAGTGTAGCACTATTCCTCAGTGACTATTTCGCTGTTGAGGTTCTTCCAGAGGAAATCAGCAGTATTTATGTATACGGAGATCCCACGCATGAATTTTATGATGTGCTTGACCGATACTCAATCAGAAATGCTGTTGGGGCAAATAATCAATCCACACCTGATGCATTTCATATACTTCAGGGTGGGTATTCCACCTTTACCTATCCGTTTGTGGGGAATGCTTCCTGTGGTAGCTCAGTAAAAAATCAAACATATTCAGCTGTCATCCTCGGTTTTGGAATGGAAGCCTTAGCGCCATTTAGTGGGGATGCCGACATGGCTCGAGGTGACCTGATCCAGCGGTTAATCACATGGATGGAGACACCAACGACGGCGATTCAGGAATCTATCATCAATCTTCCAGAAAGGATGGGGATCATCTCGACCTACCCCAATCCCTTCAATCCTCAGATTCATCTGGATATCCAGCTACACGATGGTCAAAGCGGTGAATTGCAAATTATTGATCTGAGAGGAGCGCTTGTTGCATCCCTGGATGTTACAAAGAGCGGCGTGGTTGAATGGCAGCCCACAAACCGAGTTGCTGGTGGCGTCTACTTTACCCGATTGCTGGTAAATGGCAAAATCACAGGTAGGCTTGACAAGATCACCTATCTAAAATAAACTCAGGTTTCGTAAATTTATTTGATTGAAGCCCAAGATTTAATCCGCAATGAGTGACTGATGACTATATTCATCCCATGAAATGGGCACAGGAAGTAGCATGTTAACACGATTTACTTCATGGCAATATGCGGGTCCCGTGGCCATCCTTTTTGCGGCTTTTTTATGGTCGCTGGATGCACTTCTCAGGCAATCACTTTACAGTTTGCCCAGTATGTTTATCGTTTTCATCGAGCATGCCCTGGGATTGCTGATCACGCTTCCCTGGCTAATCAAATTTTGGCCAAGGATCATAAAACTTGACCGTAAGACCTGGATATCCGTTTTCTGGGTTGCATTCTTTGGTGGTTTACTGGGTACCCTGGCCTACACCAGTGCATTAAGCTACATTAATTATATTCATTTTTCAGTGGTAGTATTGTTGCAGAAATTGCAGCCAATTTTTGCCATTCTCCTGGCAAGAATTGTTCTAAAGGAACAATTCAATAAACAATTTTATTTCTGGGCATTTGTCGCCCTGGTAGGTAGCTATTTTGTGGCATTCCCCAAAGTTGTCCCCCAATTACAGGATGGGGGTAAGAATGTCCTAGCAGGGCTCTTAGCCGTCGGGGCAGCCTTTGCCTGGGGCTCATCAACAGTGATGGGGAAGTATAGCCTGAGAGAGCTTGATTCACGGATTGTCACTCCGCTGCGACTTGGATTAACGGCATTGTTGAGTGGCATATATATACTGGTCTTTACCAGGCTGGATTCCGTCCCATATCTGAACGCGGACCAATTGTTTTACCTGATAGCAATTGTACTTTCGTCAGGTACAGTTGCCTTGTCCATCTATTATTTTGGTTTAAAAAAGGTTCAGGCCAGTCAATCTACGCTCTTGGAAATGTTCTGGCCAATTTCAGCGGTATCAATTGATTGGATATTTTTTGATCATGCCCTAACCTGGAATCAAATCATGGGTGCCATACTCATGTTAACTGCCATCTATATGGTAACACAAAGACCCAAACTGCTAAAAGTTTGAGCGCGAAAAGTTCGCTCTTAGTGGGTTGAGATATGCCGTTGGATGCGACCACTGAGCATGTATTCAACATCTTCAGCTATGTTTGTACAGTGATCGGCAATCCGCTCCAGATACCGAGAAACAGCCAAAATCTCCAGCCAGTTTCCTACGTGCTCAGGGTCAGCCTGAATTTTATCACCTACGATCTGATACATAGAATGGTGTAAGCTGTCAACACTATCGTCCTCGCGTATGACACTCTTCGCTTTTTTGCTATCAAGATCGACCAGTGCATCCAGTGTGTCTTTCAACATTTTCTGGACCAGCTCTGACATTCTGGGGATCTCTGCCGGAATGTCCAGGCGATCTTTTACTGCCAGTGAAACCGCTCTCTCGGCAATATTCGTTGCCAGATCTCCGATGCGTTCCAGGTCATTATTCAGTTTTAGAAAGGCGACAAGATATCTCAGATCAACAGCAACGGGCTGATAAAGTGCAAAAATTTTCAGACATTCCTCTTCGACTTCCACCTCAAGCGCATCAATAATGTGATCTCTGGCCGCAATTTCCTGGGCAAGTTCCAGATCCCGCGTCATTAATGCTTTAACACTTTCCCGCAGGTTGGTTTCTACCAAACCGGATTCCCTGATAATTTCTTTTTTTAGATATTCTATTTCTCGATGTAGATGTTGCATGATTTTCTCCTGGGGTATTATCCAAACCTGCCGGTAATATAGTCTTCGGTCCTTGCTTGTGTGGGTTTGGTAAAGATTTGTGGTGTTTCACCATATTCAATCAGGACACCTTCATAGAAGAAGGCTGTAAAATCAGAAACTCGGGATGCCTGTTGCATATTGTGAGTGACAATAATGATGGTATACTTCTCCCTTAATTCACTGATGAGTTCCTCAATCTTGGCTGTGGATTTTGGATCCAGGGCTGATGCTGGCTCATCCATCAAAAGCAATTTTGGTTTGACAGCCAGGGCACGGGCAATACACAATCTCTGTTGTTGCCCCCCACTCAATCCAAGGGCGCTATCGTTAAGGCGATCCTTAACTTCATCCCACAGGGCGGCTCCCTGTAGACTGGATTCCACAATGGAATCCAGTTCCGATTTGTCTTTGGTACCGTGAATGGTTGGTCCATAAATGATATTATCATAGATGCTCTTGGGAAAAGGATTCGATTTCTGGAAAACCATTCCCACATCGCGACGCAAGCGGGGAACATCGGTTCCTGGGGCATAAATATCTTCACCATCAATGCTGATGATTCCCGAGTGATGCGTTCCAGGGATGATATCGTTCATGCGATTGAACATGCGCAGAAAGGTGGATTTTCCACATCCTGAGGGTCCAATTAAGGCAGTAACCTGTTTATCAGGGATACTCATCGTGATATCAAAGAGAGCCTGTG
>JABMOT010000004.1 GCA_013202385.1 Fidelibacterota bacterium | reverse complement strand
TCTTTTAGAAGGTTTTTTTACTTTTTTGGGTTCGACTTGCATTATTTGTTTATAGCCTCAAAATAATCCCGCTTGAAATAAAGATATATCACAAAGCCCCACCAGCTCATGAGAGTCGCAACAGTGGAAAGACCTATGGCATAATTTATGGTGTTGGTCCCACCCATGCCCATGAGTTCACCATATTGGCTTATGATACCCGAGGATGCCTGACCATACATGATGTATAACAATTTGTCAACCGTGTAGGTTAACGTTCCGGCAAACATAACCTGGAACCCCCAGGGCTTTGCTGACCAGAGACCCAAGCCCATAGCGCTAAACAAACCGATATAGAGCAGGTGGTAAACATATGCAATGAAGCCGCTGAATTCATTACCAAAAAGTGGGACAGTTGAAGTTATTGAACCCAACTCAGCCAGGGCGGAGATAAAGAAAAAGAAACCAGCAAAGCGCATGGTAAAGCGGGGACCACTTTTTTTAGCGGCGTTTGCCGATGCATTTGCAGCTGGGTGAATCCAGATACCTTCATCCTTGATAGACCCACAAAATCTGCAAAAAACTGCATCATCTCGAATCTCCTCAGCGCAATATGGACATTTCATTGAACGCTCCTCATTTGTCGGGCAGAGTATAACGCGAATTGCTCAGTTTTCCTTCATCGAAGATTAGGACTGAAACAAAGACCTTCTAGATTTTCTAGCTACCTTTGAGCTCAACCAACTCTTTGGTGTAGATATATTGACCCTGTTCAAAATCAAGATTGATTTCAAAATACACTTCCGTTGAATATCCTGGTTTCAAAGTTTCTCGGATAAAAAAATTATGGGAGAGTAAATGCGTCAGACCTGCCAATGAGTCAATATCGGTTCGTTCAATAAAGGATGAGATCCTCTCCGTATTGGCATTCCCGACATATACATCCTGCGTGGGCTTTATGGTTGAAGTGGATCCTGATTTGTAAAGACTGAACCTGAAAATGCATGATGTAACCGTGTGTGAACTATTATTCACGACCCTTGTATTGATATAATCTCTATCAAGATTAATCTGGAAGTCCTTAAACTCTATATTCTTAAATTCAGCTTTTGATAACAGTTGATCATCCAGAGACGCACAGGACACACCTAACATAAAAACCAGGCTCAGTATCATCGATTTCATCTTAAGCATTCTTCATGATCAAAGCTGAAAACTTAACTTTTTTTGTCTTCGGTGCCGTCTGCGTATCTGGCAAATCTCCCTTGAGAGGCTGGGTGGACTGGATCGTGTCTATCCCAGGGCCAGCCACCGAACCGGGTTAGACGGAAATCCTCAAAGGCTTGCTGAATCTCACTGGATGTATTCATCACAAAAGGACCATATTTTGCCACCGGTTCGCCAATCGGTTTGCCTTGCAAAACCAGTATTCTTGATTGATCTGGGCCATTCTTTATGAACAGTTCTTTCTGGGAATGAATTTGAGCCGAGTGATAGGCAGCAATTTTTGTATCATTGACTTCCAGAGACGAACCTTCATAAAAGAAAAGAGTTCGATTAATGTCCTTCATGGCCGGAGGAAGGATTAACTCAGCAGCTGACTGTAGCGTTATTACCCAGATGGCGACTTCGTTTTCGGGAGAAGCTGCCCATGAATCTGGCGCCGGAGCAGGCGCTGTGGTTTCCAGATACTTTCCAGCAATGACCCGGATTTGACTCTTGCGGCCTGATTTATCGTCAGCCTCGATGATTGGGATGGATTCAGACCAGAGCATCTTGTAGTCAGGTTTTGCCAGCTTGGAGACCTTTGGAAGATTGAGCCAGATTTGAAACAGCTCCATGGGATTGGACTGATTTTCTTTGATCAGGGGAAACATCTCTGCATGCTGTAAACCAGCACCGGCTGTCATCCACTGAACATCACCATTGCCATAGCGACCAGCGGCACCGGCGGAATCAAAATGATCTACCAGACCTTCAAGAACAACCGTCACCGTTTCAAAACCGCGGTGCGGATGTGCAGGAAAACCCGGCACCCTATCACCATGGTACATCCTCCAACCATCTTTCAGCTCAAAATCTTGGCCAATATTTCGTCCAGCCAAAGAGCCCGTTGGACCCATCTCCCCGTTGCCAGCAGGATAGGCATCTTGATGATGTACACAGAACAAAAAGGGATCACTGGTCTCCCACATGAAGCCCAATGGCTTGATGTTTTTTATCATAGAATCTGATATCCTTATATATGCCCTAAAAATTTGGGGTGTAGCGGGCGATAGACATTGCCAATAGCGCAATAACCATAAATACTAAAGCGAGATGTCCCACTTTACCAAGGCGGGCACTCAGGGCTTGCATGTTTGCCATTTGATCTGGACTGGGTGGACCTTCCTGTAATGCAATTTCTTTTCCGATAGTGCCCATTCCAGTGAAAATGCCCCGAATGACAAAAATAGCAATCAGCCAGGCGATTATTCCAGAGGTACTGCCAATTGTAAGAACCATACCATAACCTGTTTTCATAAATGAGCCTGATCCTGCCATGGGCCAATACATGATCAATCCTGATAACATGGTGAGCGTTGCAGCAATATAGATCGAAGGCATTAACCGGGTCTTCCCCGATAAATATTGCATCACCTTTAGACCTTCTGCCCCTGTTGCTTTCACCGCTGGTTGTAAAAAGCCAATATTAAAAATTGCGAACCCGACCCAAAACACGCCGCTAAAAATGTGGATAATACGTAATATTATTGTATCTAAAGCCAAAATACACCTCCTGTTTATTAAGTCAGTTGTGAACTTTCATTACCAATTTAGTCATGATTGATTCATTTTAACCAGGATTGTTGAAATTTTTTAATTTAGTACTAGGTTGTTTTATAGATCATCCTGAATGCTAGCAAGTTAATCGGTACTGGCAGAGACAAAATAATATCTTCCCAAAACCACGATCAGGATTCCTCCAAGAATCATGATTGAGGAGATACTTAATCGCAGGGAAATCCTTTCAGAAACAAAAAGGATACCCCCAAGAGCAGCGATAACGGGCACCGACAACTGGACAACCGCTGCCTGAGTGGAAGTAAGCCCCCGGAGAGCTGCATACCAGATGGTATATCCAACACCAGAAGCGAGTCCGCCAGAGAGCATTGCCAACACAATCCCTTCCATTGATATTTGGGATCTGCTTAGGGCTACTATCATAAGTACGAGAATCAGTGGCAGGGTTCTGAAGAAATTATAGGCAGTATCCAGGAGTGGGTTTTCCGAATCTCTTCCCTTTAAAGTATAAATTCCCCAGGCAATCCCAGCGCTGGTCATGAGCAGAAATCCTACGAGGGGTGGTGTAGAGACGCCAGGTAGCACGAGATAAACAAAGCCGGCAAAGGCAAGTGCCATTCCCATCCATTCACTCAAATGGAGCCGATTCCCAGATAATAATGATACCAGAATCATGGTGATTTGAACTGCCCCAAAAAGAATGAGCGCTCCCGTGCCTGTATCAAGACTGACATAGGCGAATGAGAAGCAAATGGCGTAAATGAAAAGCATCAAGCTGGCATTCCAACTATATTGCTTTGGCAAATAGTTTTTCTCGCGCCGAATCATCAGAATGATGAGAAGTGTCAGTGCTCCTGTGAATAAGCGTATACTCGTGAAGCTAGCTGCATCAATCGCTCCATATCCAAGAGCTAATCGGCACAAAACTGAATTTGCAGCAAAGGCGATCAGCGCCAGTGTTGTAAAGAGGAGCGTCTTTTTTAACGTCGGTTCTGAAATGGAGTCAACTCACTCTGAATCTTCTGACCAAACCGCAAATTCATTTCCATTAGGATCACAAAAATGGAAACGGTGACCTCCTGGGAATGAGAAAATGGGTTTAACTATGGATCCCTGGGCGGCTTCAACTTTTGCCAGGGTTTGCTTCAGATTCTGGCTATAAAAAACGATAAGAACGCTCCCGCTTTCTGAAGTGGCTATCAATTCAGATTTAAAGAAACCAACATCGATTCCAGCATTACCACAAGCCACATAATCCGGGCCGTAGTCTACAAAAGTCCATTCAAACGCAGCTTGGAAAAATGTTTTTGTTAAATCAATGTCCCGAGCTGGAAACTCAAGATAGTTAATTTTTTCATGTGCACTCATTTTCTAACTCCTCTTATTAATCAAGTGAAACACCACCATATGTGACACCAGTAAGGTGAGCCATTTCCCGTTTCCAAGTGCTCAAATCACCCACGTTGAATTGATCGAGGTGGCTATGGCCACAGGCTCGAGCCATTACCTGCATGAGCTCTGTGGATGCTCTAAAAAAATTGTTCAACTGCTGCGCACCTTTTTCAATTTTGATACGCGCACGCAATTCAGGTTTCTGGGTGGCGATGCCCACTGGGCAATTGTTGGTATGGCAGGCTCGCATTCCAAGACAGCCAATGGCTTGTATTGCCGCATTGGAAACAGCAATGGCATCTGCTCCAAGGGCTAAGGCCTTGATAAAGTCAGCCGGTAATCGAAGTCCTCCAGTAATCACCAAAGAGATGTCTCCACGACCTTGTTTGTCCAGATAACGACGCGCCCTGGCCAGAGCAGGAATCGTGGGAACGGAGATATTGTCTCTAAATAAAAGTGGAGCAGCACCCGTTCCGCCACCACGCCCATCCAGGATGATGTAATCTACGCCAATATCCAGGGCTGCTTGAATGT
>JABMOT010000059.1 GCA_013202385.1 Fidelibacterota bacterium | reverse complement strand
TCGCCTTAATCTGACCGAACACCGCCCCAGGCTCTATGGGTCTTGTGGATCGGTGATCCAGACCCTCAGGTGAGAGGAGTAACTCCCTGGCTCTCTTTCAATAGCCCTGCAACTCTGCATTTATCTCAATACGCCGATTGGATTTTGATTTATGGCATTGTTCCCGTAAGCCGCAACCAACACAGTCCTCAGCTTCATAAATCCGAACCTGACTCTCATAGCCAGCACTGCTTCTTCGCTCACGAGTTTCAAGGTAATCTAAATGTTGACCAGCAGGACACTGGTAGCTGTCTGTATCTATGTCATATGGCAGGGTTGGCTTATTCATGCACAACTGTAATAATAACAATAAAATAAGGAAGTATTATTGCGTTGAATACACCCCATATTACAAAAAAAAGAGGCTACCCTTTTGGGGCAGCCTCTTTTTTTTTGAGCATTCTATTATTGGTTAGAGAGTTCTGAAAGATGAAGTGGCAGAATAAACATTCACCTCTTCGTTTAGCTGAGAAAATCCCGCCACAAACCAATAGTAACGTGTATTCCCTGATAATGCAACGGTTGCATCTGTGGGATATGTGACGCTCATCGTATTCGTACTTGTGGTCGTTATATCAGTTTCCCAGATATCCCCTGACTGGGAGGATGTTCTTAACACGAGTTTATATTTTGCAGCCATATTCACGTTGGTCCACATGAAGGTAGGGTGTAAAGAAACGCCCTCTGCCAGGTTGGCCGGTAATGTTTGAGAAGGTACTTCCAGAGGCGTATCTGAAACCACTATGGTTGGATCGCTGCCTTTATGACCCAAGTCGTAGGCCACCAGCTTATAGTGATACGTGTTCCCGGGTACCACGTCTTCATCCAGATAAAAGATGCTGGTTACTGAGTCGAGAAAAGAAGCTTCATCAGGTACGAACAGGGGAGTGGTTGCCGATTTGTATATTTTATAATAGGAGAAATCGTTTTCAGTGTTGGCGCTCCACGTTAATTCAACATTTACTTCAAAATCGGCCTCAATATTGTGCGCCTGTATAGTCAGGTTCGCCGGTGTGGCAGGAGAATAAAGATTCACTGGTTGAAGTTTTATAGTATTTGAGAAGGGACTTTCATTCCCACTATCATCCTCAGCCGTTACCTTATAACCATATTCGACATTGTAATCGAGATCTGTGTCCAAATAAAAAGTCTCAGTAACTGTGATGATCTCGCTAAACGTACCCGTCCCTGAATCTCTATAAATTCGGTAAAGGGATACATCTTTATCAGCGGGTGCCACCCACAAAAGATAGATTTGTCCATCTCCAGACTGATTTGCATCATAATTCAGAGTCGCGGGGGCTCCAGGAAGAGTTGTATCGTCCTCAGCCGGGTCCGTGCATGACCACATGAAAAGTCCAATCATCATTGCTAAAAGTAAAACCAGGTATCGTTTTGCCATATCTTCCTCCATTAATTATTGCTACTAATTTAATAATCCCACACCATTGTCAAGCGCATTAAAAATAACAATTCGGAATGCCTCAATTACCTTAAATGCCGTTGCACTGAGCTTTTGAATCTGAAAGCCTGTTAAATGGTGTATTGATTTTGAAGTGGAATTTTACCTAAGCCACCCGGACGGTCCAGAACATAATGGGGTAAGGCGTAGCCAGGAAGTTCTCCTTGCAACTCTTTTAATAGGTTTAAACCGCGCTCAACAGGGACTCTCAAGTGACTGGTTCCCTGGACCATATCGGCCTGATGCAGATAGTACGGTTTTACTTTGATCTCAATCAGGGACATGAGCAGTTCTTTCAAAATCTGGGAAGTGTCATTCACGCCCGCCAGGAGGACGCTCTGATTTAGAAACGGAATTCCCAGGTTGACCCAGCCCTGGATTTGCCGCTTTGCTGTGGCTGTGATCTCAATAGGGTGGTTGAAGTGGCTGGAAATCCAGACTGGTTTTCCCAATGATGCAATAATATGGCCTAATTCGACTGTCAACCTGAATGGGTTGACCACCGGTAGACGCGTGTGAATCCTGATCAGGCGAAGATGTTTGACGCTCTCCAGGGCCTTCAAAATATTCTGAATCGATTTATCTCCCAGAGTGAGGGGGTCACCACCTGTGAGAATCACTTCCTCTATCTCATTGTGGTTCTGAATGTAATCATAAGCCGCCTGCAGATCATCCTCACGGGCGTTGTGGGCTGGGTTGCCTACCAATCGTTTTCTGAAGCAGAAGCGACAATACACAGCACATTGGGCCGTTGGCATCAGCAGGACTCGGTTGGGATAGCGATGGATCAGAGCTTTCAGCGGCCGCGATCCGCGGGCTGGGTCCTCATCACCAATTGGATCTTCCAATTCTTCAGGTAGAATGACCAATTCGGCAGCACTTGGAACGATTTGCCGATAAACAGGATCTGTCTCATCAAACGTGGAGATGAGATTGAAATAATAGGGTGTGATACCCATCCTATAATTTGAGGTCAGCTCCAGAAACGAGGATTCATCAAATCCTGAACTTTGGCCACGATCCCTCAACCATCCATTCAGGGTAGTCAAATCCTTGCAGCCATTTGCGTGCTGCCAGGTCCAGTCGGTCCAGCTTTGATTATTGGGGCTGAAGATCATGATTCATTCTAAACACAGCCAGAGGGATTAGAAATGCTTTTATAGGTCTGGAAAAGAAAAAGGTGTTCAGACAAATGTCTAAACACCTTTCTAACTATTCAGGGATTGCTATTCTACAATGGAGTCAAGCAGATATTGTGCAATATCCTTGCTGGCTGTGGACATGTCTAATTCCTCAGCCTTGATGCCATCGTTGATCATGGTAGCACAGAAGGGGCAGGCAGTTGCTACTTCATCTGGTTTTACAGCCTTTACATCTTCCATTCGTTCCACATTAATGGTTTTCTCGCCAAGACTTTCTTCAAGCCACATTCTACCCCCTCCAGCGCCACAGCAAAGTGCTTCGTTCCCGGATCGAGGGAACTCTTCCATTCGCACACCTGGTATGGATTTAATCACATCCCTGGGGGCATCATAAATCCCGTTATGACGACCAAGATAACAGGAATCATGATAACTCAGTTTGGCGTTGCTGGTCTTTGTGGGGGTCAGCTTGCCAGACTTTACCAGATCGGAGAGAAATTCAGCATGATGAATCACCTCATACTGTTTCCCTAGCGACCTATAATCATTTTTGAGCGCGTTCAGACAATGGGGACACTGGGTAATAATTTTCTTGACCTTATAT
>JABMOT010000058.1 GCA_013202385.1 Fidelibacterota bacterium | reverse complement strand
GCTTTTCGGAATTTCGCCGGAATATTCACTCGACCTTTTGAATCGATTGAATAACGAAATTCGCCTGTAAATGATTTAGTTCCCATTTCCCGTTTCAGCTTTTTATTATAGGGATTAATACCCACTATTACCCACAAGTTAGGTATCATTACCCACAAATCAAGAAGAAAAAGCGAAATAATCGAATCTTACGCGGAATAATGCTTTGAAATCAAAGATCTCAATACGCGCAGGGCAGGTGAACGTAAAGCATCTTAAGTGCTGTATATATAATATTATATAATGATAGTTAGATAGGGGGGGTAGGCCGTGAAAATAATCGAGACTTTAAAGGTGGGTAAGAAACCCTCAGCAAATTCGAGGATTTGCTTAAAATTTAAACTGAATTAGAGAGGTAGGTTATAAGCTGGGATAGGTATCCAGATGACCGCCTTTAGAGTCAGCCGTGATAATCAACCAGGAATTGCTGAATGGCGAGCCCGGTAGCGTATCGCCTTTTACTGAAAGCAGAGCAGCATCACTGGGGAATAGTTGAATTTCGGTAGAGTCAGTCAATATGATTGCAATAGACATCCCCGGGGATTGATAAAGCGTATCGGTTGAACGCTTTCCTTCATTTTTAATGATGGAAAGGAAACCGGTTGAAGAAATGGTAAGACTATCCGAGTGAGCCTGTAAAAGTGAATCGGAGATTGATATGGATTCAAGGCTTTCTGTGAGATTTAAAGCAGGTAATAACGGTGACAATTTGGTGTGGGAATCAACATTACCAGGTTTTAATAAACTCTTCCCAAATACAATTATCAAAATCAGGGCAACTATTCCGCCCGCCAGACGGACAATGTTACTTTGTGAACCCTTGTCCCCCAGAAGCAAATTCTGTGAATCGGACATAGTCGCACCAGTCATATCAACATGAGATATTGCATCAGTTGCTATATTCCCAGAGATGCCTTGCTCACCGGTGAGCTTCAGTTCGTTTTCCAGACCTCGTAAAATATCCTCAACCGGATAATCAATGGCTACAGCGTATGCTTTCATAAAGAGGCGAACATAGGGAACGGGCAGTATGTGATAGTCGCCTTGTTCCAGTGCCTGCAAAATGCGGACGTTGATTTTTATATCCTCAGAGATTTCCTCCAGGATGAGTCCTTTTTTCAGGCGGTGGTTTCTAAGCTCTTCATGAAATGCCACGACTGCTCCTCTTTGCTAAGTGCTGATGAGTTTAAATATTTTTCCTTGTAAATCAAGAACACAGAAAATTCCTGTCGACCTTTTTCAGTCGAGCAGGCATTCAATTTACTGCTAATGTCCGGAAATCTACTTTAATTCGAAATGGTTTTTAAAAAGCAGCTGTTTTAGTTTAGAATTTAGGTCGGATAAGGGCAATCCAACAACATTGTAAAAGCATCCGTCAATCCGATCGACAAAAACGCTTGAATAGTCCTGTATCCCATAACTGCCTGCTTTGTCAAAGGGTGAGCCCGAGTCGATATAACGCTGTATTTCAGCATCCGAAAGAATTTTAAAATGGACTTGGGTTGAGACAAAATTGGCTTGGGTTATTTGTTTATCTTTGAGCTGAAGGCTATAGGCGGTAATGACCTCATGACTGCGACCCGATAACAATTTAAGCATCGAATACGCGTCTGAAACATCAGCAGGTTTACCCAGCACTAATTCATCGACCACCACAATGGTATCGGCGCCCAAAACCAGTGCCTGCGGATACAATTTCGAGACTTCCTCTGCTTTAGCAGAAGCGAGCCCCAGTGCATATTCTTGTGGAGAACCACCTTCAAAAATCGGCTCTGCAATCTGACTTGGTATGACTCGGAACTTGAGACCAATTTGTTCTAATAACGTTTTTCGCCGCGGTGAATTGCTTGCCAGGATTAATCCAATAGAGTGCATCTAGCGGGCTATCACCAGTTTTTGCAGGCTTTGGGCAGGTTCCCTGAATTGATCACTTTCGGCTTCAACAACAAGGATATATACTCCGTTTGCCAACTCACTCCCATAGCGGTCCTGTCCGTTCCATGGGAAAGAATTAAAGCCCTGGACTTGATATCCAAGCGTTTTATTGAGAATCTTTCGACCTGCCAGCGTATAAATTGCATATTTCATGTCTGCTGGATGGGATAACATATAAGTTATTTCGGTGTCTTCGGCCATGGGATTTGGAAAATTGAAAAGGTCATAGACCCGAAAATCATTTGCGGCAAAAAATTCGAGCCTGACACTCGAATTGTTAGGATTATTCTGGCTATCCCAGGCTTTGGCTGAGACCAGGTGTTCACCGGGCTGTATCTCACTAAGGAAGGCAGAGAGTCTGCCTCTATCCGAATGGTCCAGATCATACTCAAACAACTCGGTTACATCATAAGCGTTGTCCCAATCCTCATCAATTGCCAGCGTTATTCCGTGACCAGCAACGCCAGTAAGATTAATGCCTTGTTCATCGCTGATTTCTATTTCCAAAGCTTCGTTGGCCGAGATGTGATCACCGTTTAGAAGCATCATATTATCCGAAATAAATAGTATTTCAGGTCCTTCATCATCGAGTGCAGTTGAATCACTTCCCTGAAATTTTAATGTATCTATGAATATGCTCCCATCCAGCCCAGAGTCATCCCAGTATTGTACACTTAAGATGCCCCCTTCACCGGAATACTTAATATCCTTGGGAATTGTAAATTCTCCCGAAAAATCCTGATCATTCACTGAGATTAAACCCCTAAATATTCGCTTCCCTGGCAGCACATAGGAAATGTGACCTGTGCTGTTGCTGGCGCTGATATAAAAAGATCGCGTTACCGGAGTGGGAGTATCATATACAGTCACGGCAGCCTGGGCACCGAACCCCAAGCTGGTATCTACTGCACCGGAGTAGTTCACCCGACCCATTGCCTGGAACACTGAGGGACTTACCGTTTCTATTTGCCCTTTGCGTACAGGGGATGCCAGCCTCAAGGCGGGATCGGAAAAAAGAATGTACTTTTCATTGTTGGGATCCGAACCTGTGGTAACGTTTTTGGCCAGCATGACTGCATCACCAACAGTTATTGATCGACCAGCATTCGCTTCCGGGAAAAGAAAATCAAAGAAATCTGATAAAAGGATTTCGTTAAACACAGCATAGGTTTTTCTGGTCGTTGACAAAATACCAACTGCGCCGTTACTCTCCATCAGCATGAGCTCTTCAGGGACACAGGAGGAATTTACGTCATCATATTTTGCCCAATCGCAGGTCCCGGCAATCCAGAATGGCAGACGCATGCCTGTTTTGACCAGACCCAAATCAGAAGCAGTGAAAACTTCCTCCTGGGCCCAGACATTTGGCGAACCATGCCCCAAATAATTCACAAGTAAGGTGCCGTTATATAATTTTTGGAGAAACGCCTCGCGGGCTTTTGGCTTTTTAATATAGGGGGAGTTGGGATCCTGAACTTCAGGGTATTCAGTGAGATAAACTTTATTGATATGAATACTTTGCGGAATAATACTGGCCAAACCTTCCGTGTCACGAATATGTTCAGTTTCCACATACCTGCTGGGGCGGAGCGGATCATCTGCAACCAGTGTGATAGTGTTCCTCCAGATACCCGGCTCAGGCGTTAATTCATAGCTAACAATCTTGTCTACCATGATCTCCAGCTGATCGGGTGTCTGTGCTGGCAAACGGCCAATGGCAAAATCAGGCAATCTATCCCACTCCCCTGAAGCAAGTTGGGTATAGCGGTCATCGGTAGCATAGGAACTAACATCGGTACTGCCATCTTTCTGATAAGTGGGAATGATCATCTTGCTTTGCCCTGTTATATTCCGGTAGTCATAATCTGTATCGCCCAAAAAGAGCACATATCTCAAGCGGGGAGAATTCCATGAAAAATACACATAATGCAAAAAATGTTTAATCGCTGCTGGATCCTGAGTGCCTGCAGAAAATTCAGTGTAGATATCCTCTATGGATACGATTTCAACTGAAAGGCGTTCGTCAGCCGAAACCAACTCTTCTCTTAACTCCCTGATTCTTTCAGCCTGATCAAAAAAGATTTCAGGGCTAATAATGATATAATCTGCCTGTTTGCCGGTTACCCTTAAGGTGGGTTCACCTAAATTGTTCGCTGCCTCCAGGACGATACTTCCGATCTGATCCTCTGTAAACCCAATAATCTCGCGCTGACCACTCCCAGCGATCCTGAATGCACTATTTTCGATCTGCCACTCGCTAACAGATGTTGGATCTGAAATATCCCAAAGATGAAAATTGTTAGAAAGGGCCTCAAAAATGAGTCGATTAACTCCACCTGGAAGATCCAAGCTACCAAAAAGATAATCTGATGATGGAGCGAGCTTCCGATAATAGGACAGGCGCAGACTATCCAAATAAACAATGGATGCATTGGAATTACTGGAATAGTTAATTCTCAAAGTATTATTTCCATCCCTAAGCATGTTCCCGCCACCGGCAGTACCGCTCAGTTTGATTTGTTTGTAAAGACCATTATTTTGACTCACATTGAAAGGGAGCCCATTCAATTGGACACTCAGGTTGTTCTGATAATTTCCAGCATCATAATCCACTGCAAAGAGGGCATTGAATTTGATCTCGGAATTCAAATCGAGATAATTCTCGTTGAAGATGATGGATAACTGATCAGAACTACCCGTTAGCTTTTCGCCCACCCAAAATGGTCCAGAGTGAAGTTGATTGTAAAGCTCCGCCTCGTGATAGAGTCGCTTTTCATAGTTTGCGACTGTTATATCAAATGGGGCGATTGAACTCGATAAGAAATTAATAAAATTTGCCACAGGTGCGCCTGGCTCAGGGATGCAAAGCCAATAATAGCGCTGTTTCCCATAGAGGTGGGTAAAGTTGTCTCCCTTAAAATCTCCATTAAGTCCCTGAGCGAAGAAGATAAGTTCATCAGAGCCACTGAATACTCCATCCTCCAGACCTGAACCACTCATGCTGATGGACTTTAAATTGGCGGGTGTGGGTTCACTGTTGCTGATTTCCCATGAAAGTGATTGTCCCTCATAATAGGGAGCATAAACCTGCCATGTTTTGGGATCTCCCTCGGGGACATTTGTAGTAAAGGAGGCAGTGTTGATTTTATATATGCCCATCTCGTTTACAGGGAACCGATACCAAAGCCCGCTGGGCAATGTGGTGGCAGTTCGATTCAATGAAGCCGTTGAAATCTGCCCCCAATTTGCTCCCATCTTTGCATTGAGATAGGTACTTATCAGGTCCTGGTCCCGTGCTAACCCCTTGTTTGTGACCTTTGGAAAAATGAGGCGAAAAGTCATTCCTATCAAGCGTTGTCCGGAAACTGCATATGGTTTTACTAGGATTCGAGCCGTCTTATACGCTCTGAAATCTTCAGCCGAAATTATGTTGATCCACTGATCGCTGGGGACATCTGGATATGGGAGACCTGGCTTAATCTCATGTATTAAAATCGTTTCCCGAGAGATGCGTCGGTCTTCGTCAGATCTTGAATCGAGAACTTGGAGTGTTGGGAATTCTCCTGAGGCTGGTAACAGTATAGGTATGGAAAAATAGGGTACCACATTTTGAAGTGTAGAATCATAGGCCAGATAGGCGTCTGACCAGCGGGGGAGCTGCACAGTTTCAGTACCTATGGCATATGAGGAAAGTTCTGGCGCCGGGATGCTCAGGGATACAGTCAAGCTATTTTCTCCGCTCTCAAGTATCTTCACATCCATCCCAAATATGAATGACGAAATAAAAATGAGGCTCAAAAATTTATTCATGAGTTCCTAAACGAAATTCTGAGAGGATTGTTCCTCTCCTTGACCTCAATAATAATTGAAATGTCACTGCCACAAAATGAAATGATCAAATGATAAGGCCAGGTTTGTGATTGGTTTTATAGTGTATTTACCAAAGAGGCGCCGATGTAAATCTCAACGCGACGATTTATTTCACGACCAGCCTGAGTGTTATTGTCACCCAGCGGTTGAAACTCACCAAATCCTCCAATGGCAAAAATTGAAGGCGCAAGTCCGGTACGTTCCTGAAGTTGAATCATGATGGATTGTGCCCTGGCAGCACTCAACTCCCAATTGTCCCTGTAGCTGGCGTTACGAGTCAATGGCATATTATCAGTATGGCCTTCGATTCTTATTTCTACCTGCCATTTGAGCCCGGAAGATTCAAGCTCTTCTAAAAAGGCGGCATTTTCGGTTTCCTTCAAATGAAAGATGTGGAGGTTCTGAATAGCAGCTGCAACTGCATCCAGCTGATAGAGGTGAGTACGCCGCGGTTGAGCAGAGGCTACCTCAAAAAGCCGAGGGTCTTTTAGGGTGATCTGTACACCCTTGGAATTTCGGCTTACTGAAATTTCTTCAATTCCGGAAGAATCCATGACCTGTTCAACTTCAGTTGTTGCTTCGTCAAGTCGTGCATTAACCCAGGCGTGAATCTTGTTAATTTGACCCGCACTCACACTGATCATCATGATGAAAAAACAAATCAGAAGCGTTACGGTATCGCCATAGGACAATATCCAGCTTGAGCGGGCTTCTACGGCAGCCTTTGCGATTCTATCAGATGGCGATGACATTTTCTATTTCAATTAATTGGATATCCAAATATATCTCTACCCTGCGGTTCTCGTCATAGCGATCAATATCTGTGAGGGGGTGGAAGGGTCCGTATCCCGATATTGAAAAAAATGATTCAGGGATGGGGGTCTGTGAGAGCAGGAATTTGGCGACCTGATGAGCGCGTGCAGTGGATAAATCCCAGTTATCCCTGAATCGGGAGGATCGTCCCAGCGGCACTGCATCAGAATGACCCTCGATGCGAACATCAATTCTGACAGCTTTGCCAGTCGCTTTCAGTTTTCTAAAAACATCGGCATTGCGCTCAGGAATTTTTTCCAATTCAAGATTTCTGAGGATATTTGCCACTGCCCTCAAATAAAAAATGAAATTGATCACAATCTGATCTTCACCGGATTCAAAAAAGGTCTGTTCGCCAATTTCTGAAGGAATCAGGAGCTTTATTCCCTTTGGTCCTGCATGCTCAACATACAACCAGTCAAGCTGCTGAGTCTTTTTTTCATACATGACCTTACCATAAATGACATCTTTCATCTGATCAGCAAATTTGAATGTGGTATTGGCTTCCTGTTCAGCTTTGATAATCAGGAGCAGGAAAAATGCCAGCAACCCTGTTAGCAGGTCACTATAAGTAACCTTCCAGGAGTTAGCTGCTCGTTCAGATGATATTGAAAGTTTTGACATTGGGGGCTATGTCGAAGCGGATTGTCTGGCAACCTTTCGGGTTTCTTTATCCACAAAAGTGAGCAATTTTTCACGCATAATCAGCGGGTGTTCTTTTGAGTGAATGCTAAGAATGCCCGCTTTGATGATATTGAGACTATGGACTTCTTCATCGGAGCGTGCTTTCAATTTCCCGGCAATGGGAATAAATAAGAGGTTGGCCAGGAGCACACCATAAAATGTTGTCACCAATGCAATACCCATTCCCTGGAGCAATGCAGACATGGAATCCTGAGCGCCCGTTGCATAACTGTCCACTGTGGAAGTGGCTGCTTGTCGCGTCATCATGAGTATCAAACCCATAACGGTACCCAGGAGCCCAAAGGCCGGTGCATAGGAGCCCATATTATAAAATATTTCCTGGCCATTGGCATGTCTGTCAATCATTGAATTCAGCTCACTATCGAGAAAATTCTCAAGTTTTTTAGGGTCTTTTTCCAGGATCGCATTTTCAAGACCCATTTGGAGGAAGTGATTATCGATTCCATCCAGGATGCCTTCCAGGGAGGGGAGACCTTTTTTACGGGATTGCTCTGAGTAGTCGGCCATTTCATTAATAATTTGCATGTGATCAATAGACCCGCCATTAAAAAAAGCCTGGAGCGATACTTTGAGCATACCAACTACATTTTTGAACGGGTAATTCACCAGGGTAGCAGCCAGCGTGCCACCTAAAACTATGGCCAGCCCGCGTAAATTAAAAAATGTATCAGGAGGTGTGAAAGTCCCTGGTTCAGACATACCAAAAAAAACCAGGAATAATCCAAAGCCCAGTCCAATTATGGTAGCTATATCCATATAATCCCCTCGTAAACCTTTCCGTCCAGTTTTTTTGTCAATTATTCGGGTAAAGCGATTTCGCCCAGTCGATCAAAGTTTCCGATTGGCTTTCGCTTAATCGCGCATCTCGATGTAGTAATAAATAGGGTAATATGGGCATTTTACCTGCTTCCAGCATTTCAATCATTTCCTCAGCAACATCTGAACTGTCAAAGGAATCCATTCCTGAAAAATCAGAAAAATTCAGATGCTTGCGCCCTTCAATCACATCACGTGTTATGAGGAATGAGCCAGGTGCGATGCGACTGTACCAGGGCCAAACAGTTTCATTAGAATGGCAATCATAACATGATGTTCGAAGTATTTTTTCGACATTTGAAGGCACATTTGCAGTTTGAATAATCGGAGGATTGATCTGATTAACAGGGATCAACTGCAAAACAACGAAAAATCCGACAATAACAATCAATACAAGTTTTGTCCTGGTCACTTTTACTCCCGATTCGATTAATTATTACAACATAATTATTCATAGGTAAATATAAAGCCTTATTTAAACCAAAACGGGGAGCAAGCTCCCCGTTAAAAACCGGAAATGTATTTAAATCTTATAACATGCGTAGACGATTATCCACTATATCAGCATTCTTGCGAAGCGACTCGAGGTACTGTCCCCAAAATTCGTTTTGTCGCGTTTTGGTTAAGGTGTTATACAGATCATTGTATTGAGAAGCAAAATCTGATTCATCAAAGTCTGTGCGTCCAGTCAAGCGAACAATAATAGCGCCTCGGGGCGTGTCAAAAACGGGGGAGACATCGCCGATGGTTGCAGTCTCAAAAAAACCAAAAATCTCTGGGTAACGTCCGAGACCCCTAATCGCTGCAGTTCCACGCGCACCTTCAACTTTATCAACACTCAGACCTTCACGGCCGGCGATTTCTACACCTGTCCAATCAAGTTGTGATTTCAAACGGGGTAGTATCTTATCGGCGGCTTCTTTCGCAAGAGCCTGCTTCTTTTCATTCATTAGTTTACGCTTAATGGATACTTTCGATTGTTCAAAAGGGCGATCCCCTGCGGCACTAATTTCTGATAGCATAAACAGGGCAAAATGAGAATCATTTTGCATTACCTTGCTGTGGGTCCCAAGATCAGAAAGATATGCAAAGCGAACCGCTGACTGAAAAGACCCGACGCCGGACACAAAAGTGTCCTTCTGGCGCAGTTTGTTACTCGTTGTTGCAGTCATGCCCAATGAGTCCACAGCAGCCTCAAACCCAATTTCGTCTGCCAAAAATTCCAGGTTTTTCAATTCGCGTCTAATTTTATCACGCGTCGTTTCGCTCGGTCTGATTTCAATGAGAATATGTCGTGCTTCTACTTCAGTTTCACCATCCACCTGGCGGGTTGATTCTACCTTAATGAGATGATAGCCAAACTGTGTCAAAACGGGTCCAACAATTTCACCAATCTTGGCTGCAAAGGCGGCTTCCTCAAAGGGAGCTGCCATTTTGCCTTTGCCGAACCAACCTAAATATCCACCGTTTGGTCCTGTGGGGCCTTCTGAATGAATGAGAGCCATCGATTCAAAGGTTTTACCATTAAGTATATCTGCTTTAATATCATTGATTAAATCCAGGGATCTGCTTGAATCCTTTACAGTGGCTTTAATTTCAGTTGAAACCACTTTAAGACTCCGTGTCTCCTCCTGTTGAAAATCCTGTAAGTTTAAATCAAAGTAATTCTGAATTTCAGCATCAGATATTTCGACTTCGTCATCCTTCCACATCGTTGCTTTCGCAAATACATAGTCCAGATCGTAAGCAATTTGATTTTTCACATACTCGAGGCGAACCTCGGCTTCAGAAACCTGAGTGGTGGCATAAACTTTTTGTTGTAATTTTTCAACTGGAACAATAGCAGCAACCTGCTGACGCATAGCAGCAAAGAAATTCGCTGCTTCAGGAGAGTTAATTGCTTCCTGATATGCGTTTAAATCGAATGTGCCTGCTTCAGAAGTGAAATACTGCCGAACACTCGGGTGAATATTTTCGGTAAAATAGTAGCGGATTTCATCAGGGGAGACAGTGATGGCCTGATCTTCAACCGTTTGACGAATGAGAATCTGAGTAACCAACGTTTCCCATACTTGATCCGTTATTTGGAGCAGTTGCTGCTCATTGGGTTCGGTCCCGTTTTTCTGCCGAAAAGCATCCCGCTCGTTTTGCAAGGAGCGCATAAAGATTTCACGGGATAATTCTTCGCCGTTTACCGAAGCAAAGACGTTGGAATTATTTCCACTTAGAAGATCAGTGATGTCTGCACCTCCAACCAGTCCACCAATAGACATGGTCAGAACGAAAACAATGACCAGAAAAATCATGATCCCGGCCATGTTGTCTCGCATTTTATTCATCACACCCATTTTGTATTCCTCCTGAGCTCAAAAAAGCATAGATAATTATTATAGGATTTAAAAAAAGCCGCCCAATAT
>JABMOT010000057.1 GCA_013202385.1 Fidelibacterota bacterium | reverse complement strand
GCTAAGATCAGATGCCCATGCTGTTGGTTACCACGAAATAAGTTGGAGTGGAAATAACAGTAGTGGACATCGGGTCGCCAGTGGCATCTATCTCATCAGCTTCCAGTCTGATAGCTTTAGAGCAACCAGGAAAATGGTTTTGCTGAAATAGATGCTTGAAACTTGAAATTTGAGACTATGAATATTTGGATCCGCGTTTTTGCCCTGCTCCTGATCACTAATTTAGTGTTAAAGGCTGCTCCAAAACGCCCAGGCTGGGTTGATTCGCCACCTTTGGCCCCACACCTATATCAGGGTATAGGGGTTGCCGATGACTCAGGATCAGCGGAAGAAGATCGACTGCGCGCTGATCAAAATGCCAGAACCGATATCATTCAGGAGATCAGCTCCACGATCAGCTCAGAAATCAGCTCCTATTATTCGGAGAGCTCCCATTCTGGAGCTGTCGACTCAGATGAAAACATGGAAGTCTTTACTTCACTTTCCAGCGCCTATGCAGATGCGACTATTGAAGGCATCCAAATTGTTGATCGTTTTCATGACAAAAAAAATAAGATCTATTACAGCTATGCCACTCTATCCAGAGCTGATTTTCAATCACAGATGAGTCGGAAGGCAATTGAGGCAAGAGTCTATGCAGAAGAACGCTATAAATATGCTCAGGCAGCCCTGCAGCAGGGGCAGATCAGTGCTGCGTTAAACCATTTAAGTGAGGCACTCAGTCATATTCTGGTCGTGCAATCCATCGTAAAAAAACATCTGGTTGGAGACGTTGACAGTGATGGCGTTACCGAGTTTCTCGATGCAAAATTTTCATACGAAATTAATACAATAATCAATCGAGTCAATTTTGTCAAACTTAGTGGCGATGGCCAAAAGGGTGAACGTGATCAGGCTCTTTTCGGACCTTTAAAGGGCAAACTCATCTACGAACAGGAGGGCAGCCAGATCCCTCTTTCAAACACGCTCCTCTCAGTTACAATTCATGGGGCTGAAGCAGATTTCACTCCTACCATAGCCACCAATAAATCAGGTGAATTTTCCGCACGTATCGACAAGCTTATCTCCGCATCAACCCCAACACCACGTGTAAATATCAAATTCAATTTTCCTGAACTAAATGTGTATTTATCGGCTCCCGGGAGCAACGAAAGCATCATCCTACCTGTAGGTCTGCAGTTTGATTTTTCCATGGATGTTGCCGCTTCGGTGAAAGTATTCGTTAGGGTTCTGGAAGAGATTAATGGTGAACGCCAAACCCGATCCAAAAGTGAAGGTGAATTGATCAAAGCTTTGGTGGGACAAAAATACAAAGTAATAGATGCCATGCGGGTCTCCCGAGATATCCCCACTGAGGACCTGGATTTTTCGCTCTATTATGAGGAGTTTGAAACCCTGTCGCAAAAACTGCTTCCCCACGCCGAGTATGCCATAGTTGGCGTGATTTCTTCAGAGACATCCAGCACAGGCACTCTGAATTACGCCAGCGCGACGGCAAAATTAAATGTCATCGATTTGAAGTCGGGACGGATTGTCTCATCAGGTAATCAGTCCGGTCTGAAAGCGGCAGGAAATACTGAAGAGAAAGCGAATATTTCAGCATTGAAGAAGGGTTCTAATGCAGCCATCGCAGAAATTCTCACAGGACTGGAGAAGGCGCTACACTAGACCATACTGAATTTCCCTGATTTCATTTTGGCTTAAATTATCCCCCTCAATCCCGCTTAAATCATCAAAGACATAAGCGCTTTTTAACTATATTGTTTTGCATTCGGTCACAACCTAAGAAGATCAGGATACTATGAAACAGTTGATCATTTTCAACCCCTGGGCTGGTCATGGATATGCCGCAAAAGTCCGCTCTCAAATTGAAGCATATTGTAATGAGATCGATTTACCCTATGACATGCTCATAACCCAACGACCGGGTCATGGGATGGAACTTTGCCGAGACGCAGACTTCAGCCAATATTCCGGCATTGTTGCCGCTGGTGGTGACGGCACTCTTTTCGAGGTGATTAACGGTTATTACCGCAATAACTCGTCAGTTCGCCTTCCTCTTGGCGTCATTCCTGTTGGAACAGGGAATGCCTTTGTCCGCGATATGAATATGCACGATCACGACTGGAAACCAGCCCTGGATGTGATCAAAGCAGGGCAAACACGCAAATTTGATGTCGGTCATTTCACCACAGAAGGTCAAACCTGGTATTACCTGAACATTCTTGGTCTCGGTCTGGTTGCTGATATTGGAGCTACCGCAATGAAAATGAAGGCTCTGGGAGCCATTGCTTACACTTTGGGAAGTCTTTATCAAATTTTGAAGCTAAATCCATTCAAGGTGAGGTTAGAGATAGACGATCAGGTAATTGAACGCGAAAATGTATTTGTTGAAGTCTCCAACACCCGCTATACCGCCAATTTTCTTATGGCCCCCAACGCAAAAACCGATGATGGATTGCTCGATATTACACTTTTAGGTCCCAAGAGTCGCCTCGGGCTCATCAGAAGTTTCCCGAAAATCATCACCGGGGAGCATATCCACATGCCCGAAGTTGAAACTTTCCAGGCTAGTCATATTCGCGTCGAAACAAATATTCCCAAAATTCTCTACCCTGATGGGGAGCTTATGGGCTCTACCCCACTTGAAATCGATTGCCTAAAACAGGCCATAGAAGTGTTCTGGAAATGATGGATTTGATATCGCTGTATTATTGGGTGATCGGCCTGGGCTACTTTGCCCCAGTCTTGATTATATTGATAATCAGATCCTTCTTCCAGTCACCTCAGGAATATGATCCCTGGTTGAGAAAGCGGACAAACACCTTATTCAAACTCCTGAACAGTAGACCACAGATTGAATATTCTGAAGAACTACCTGCAGATAAACCATTCATTTTCATGGCGAACCATGGAAGTTTAATTGATCTACCGCTCCTGAAGGCTGTTATCCCACATTATTATACCGGAATCGTTGCTAAGGAGTCATTCAAATATTTTTTATATGGTCCGGCAATTGAACGTATGGGTAGCATACCTATTCATCGTGACAATATTAGGAGCTCCCTAAAAAGTTTTGAGAAAGCCTCTCAGCTTCTGAAGGAGGGAATCCAGATCGTGGTGCTGCCTGAAGGAAGCAGGTCTCTTGATGGTAAATTGATTCCCTTTAAGAAACTGCCCTTTCATTTTGCGAAACAAAGCGGAGCAAGCATTGTCCCTGTAGCTATTTCAGGTGTATTCGAGATGAATAATAAAAAATCCCACTACTTGAGACCCGGTAAAATCATCGTTCGTTTTGCTCCAACAATTCATGCTGAGGAAATTGCAGTCATGGAAATTAAAGATCTGATGCAACTCACTCGACAGCGCATTCACGAGAATCTCGAGAGTTTTGAGGCAGGAAACTCATGATGCACAACCAGTTCCATTTTTGTAAACTCTATCGTAAGTGAATCTAAACTTGATTAAATCGGGGGTGAAAGATGCGCCATCAATTGCCAATATTATTACTGCTAGCCACACTTTCCTCCATAGGAGTACTCAGTATGTGTAGCGCAGATTCCCCTACTCATAAAGGGGTGCTTCAAAAAGAAAAAATAGACGCCTTAATAGCGCAAGGTGAGTATAGCACTGCGACTCAGTCCATCCAGGAGTTGCTCAAGCGGGACGATCTTAGCAGTACTGATCGAGATTTCTATGCTTTTGAGATTGAACGTCTTGACCGCGTGTCTAAAGATTTTTCTGCCAGTAAGGCCGATGTCATCGACTTCATCCAGAAATATTATCCAGAAGTGAATGATTCTGATATAGCTCGCTGGGAAGCAAGCAAGGCACTTGAGTCTCGTGTAATCGACGGGAACAAGCGTTACTTTGCGCGAGCAGCGCGCAATCTGTTTCGAATTGATTCAGACATGTTAAGCATTTGGAATGAACGGCATCCAGACGAGGAAATGACTTCTGGTTCAGGTGCCAGGCTGGATCTGAATGTCCATATTGCCAGCATTATAAACGCCACCCAGGAGTCCAACCGGATTTATGCAGAACCGCAGCATATTTCGATCAAGCAAAGCCTGGTGGTGGATGCTGATGCAGTCCCTTCAGGTGAAATTCTTAAATGCTGGATTCCCTATCCCAGAGCAATTCAAAACCGTCAGGAAGACATCAGACTCATAGAGAGCAACCCCAAAAATCACATACTGGCTCCAGAAAATGTCTTACAGCGTACCATCTATATGGAAAAGCTGGCTGTAGCTGGGGAGCCGACCCGCTTCAGCGTTGAGTACCAATTCACCAGTCATGGAATTTTTCACGACATCAATCCTGACCTGGTTACCCCTCCAGTATCAATGGCTGATCTGGAGCCATTTCTTCGGGAAGAAGCACCTCATGTTGTATTTTCGCCTGCTTTGCGGGAACTCTCAGAGCGAATTGTCGGAAATGAGACGAATCCTTATGGCAAGGCTCAGTTGCTTTTTCAGTGGATTGATGAGCATACACCCTGGGCTTCCGCCCGAGAGTATTCCACGATCCGTTGCATTCCCCAATACGCCTATGAAAACGGGCACG
>JABMOT010000056.1 GCA_013202385.1 Fidelibacterota bacterium | reverse complement strand
ACATCATTTATTATTATCAAATGGGGTCTCGTAGATATTCCTCCACTCACTTATGCCGGCCTACGCTACTTTCTGGCCTGCTCGTGTTTCATCCCATTTATTTTCAAAAAAAAATATTTAGCGGAAATAAAGGGACTAAATCCCCGGCAATGGAAGAAGCTCATCCTTTTGGGAGTTATTTTTTATACTCTGACCCAAGGCACCCAATTCCTGGGACTCTCTTTGCTGCCTGCTGTGAGTGTCAGTCTGATGTTAAATTTCACACCTCTTGTTGTTGCCTCCATGGGTATGCTTTTTCTAAATGAATACCCAAGCTCCATCCAATGGTCAGGTGCAGTTCTCTTTATTGTTGGTATCCTATTCTACTTTTTCCCAGTATCGTTTGAGGGAAATCAAGGACTTGGATTGGCTGTTATGGCTTTCGGTGTTCTGGCAAATTCTGGATCAGGTATATTAGGGCGGGACATCAATCGTAACAAAGATATCAGCCCTCTCGTGATCACTTTCATCAGTATGGGAGTGGGATCAATTCTGCTTTTAGTTCTGGGAGTAGCAATTGATGGAGCCCCTGTTATCAGCCCGACCAATTGGGGATATCTAGTGTGGTTGGCCGTTGTGAACACAGCATTCGCTTTTACGCTATGGAATCACACATTGCGTAGTATCAGCGCCATGGAGTCCAGTATCATAAACGGCACCATGTTGATCCAGATTGCCTTTCTGGCCTGGTTTTTTCTCGATGAGAAAATCACAACTCAAATGGGAGTTGGAATGGCTATTGCTGCCCTGGGAGCAACACTGGTTCAGTTTAAAAGACGAGCAACATAGGCCGAAATGAAGGCGATATTTCATCATCAAATATGGCACTTGTTGGCAATTTTCTTGCTGGTTGGTGGTCTGCAAATAATCGTCACTCACTTTGGACTGATTAGTGATGGCGCTTTGTTGGGTCTTCAAACGCGAGTTTGGTTTTGGTTGGCGATCCTCATTCCCATATTGCATCAGATATATGTCTGGTTGGTTTGGCGCCTGGAGTTATACCAGCAGACCTTTACCTCCCGCTATGGGTTATCAAAAGCCTTTAAGATTTACTCCATTGGTTTTTCCCTGCTCTTCATTGGTCGTCTGATCCTGGTCATTGTGTTGGCCATCAGCGATCCAAACACACTCCCACTTCCACCATTGGTTGCAACCTTAATTTCTGTATTTATTACGATTCCAGTGATCTATCTTTTCTATTCCGTTAAAAAATATTTTACACTGGAGCGCGCTTTCGGAATGGATCATTTTGATAGAAATTACAGCAAAAAAAAATTTGAGCGACGCGGTATTTTTCAATATACAGACAACGCTATGTACATTTTCGGACTGATGGTCCTTTACCTGCCTGGATTACTTTTTTTATCACAACTGGCTTTGATTGTCGCCTTGTTTAACCATCTTTATATCTGGGTTCATTATTACTGCACGGAATTACCAGACATGCAGGAGATTTATAGTCAGACTGAATTTACAACTTTGACGAAGCCATAAAAAGATCTCTCGCAGGGCTCCCAAAGAGCGCAAAGTGGTGATATTGTGGACACAACCCAATTTTTGTTATATGATAGTATTTAATGGAATTAGGTCAATATTGATGATCTCTCAGGTACTTTTTTCCAGGTCGTCAACTTTAGGAAGGAATTAATATGCAACATTCGAATTGGCAATGCCCCAAGTGTAAGCACACTGAATACGAGACGGATCAATTTGCAGCGACAGGGGGTCTGTTTACAAAAATATTTGATATTCAAAACAAGAAATTTAGGACAGTTACCTGCACCCATTGTAGATATACAGAGATCTACAAAGCAGGCAAGTCAGGTACACTGGAAGATATATTTGATTTCTTTACGACCTAATTGAGTCATAAGTAATTCGCTATGACTTTTTTATATTGGCAATGTTCGTAGAACAGGAAATTCAGTTTTGGAAAACAGGTCAACGGAATAAATAAGCGACTGATTATACTTTTGGAGACGAAATGGGAAGTTCATACAATTTAATTATCGCACTCGTCAGTATCATTCTGTTTGTTATTCTTGGCTACAAAATATGGCAAAATACCAAGCTTATGCGCAGCTCAGGGGTCTCCTCTCTAAAAGAAAAATCAGAAAATATGATGCATGATTTTCTGGATCAACCAAAGTTGTGGGCAAAGCTTGCCAAAGGAGAACAGCCTGATTCCCCTGAAGAAAATGCCAACATGTTCCTGCTGGTGTCGGCTGCAGTCAGGGAATTTGAAAACCAATGCTCTGAGTATGAGAAAGGTCTTTTAGAAGACCATGAATGGGAAACTTTACAGGAATCGATAGCCAGCTTCACCTCAATGCCCGGTGTCAAAAAATATTGGTTGGAATTAAAAGCGGATATGTCTGTTCTGCTCCAATCTGTTGTTGAAAGCCACCAGTAGTCTGAGATTCTCTTCTATTACCTGATCGTCAACTGACCCCTTTTTTATCCACTCGCTATCAGCGACTCTAATACTATTTTATCAAACCCATGAGTATTGATCTAAAAAAAGTATTCGACCTGGATCGTAATGTCTTTATTGAAGCTTGCGCCGGTGCTGGTAAAACCTGGCTGCTATCAAAACGGTTTGCCGCGATCATGGATGATTTTGCCCGGCAACATGCAGAGAGTCCACAACTCCCCATCAAAGATGCTTCAAATATTCTGGTCATTACTTTTACCAGGAAAGCAGCCGCAGAAATGTCCGGTCGCATCTATGGCGATTTAAACCAGCTCCTTAATGATCAAGCGCTGGATCATGTCCCAGAGACATTTGGAAAACAGCTCAGAAACGCTTCTCAATCCAGCAAGATGCATATCCGTTCTACCTATTCACGAAATGCCATTTCCACCATTGATTCATT
>JABMOT010000055.1 GCA_013202385.1 Fidelibacterota bacterium | reverse complement strand
TCATTTTATGATAACTCCCTTCATCAATTCAATTTAGAAACGGCGTCGGCAAACCTGCCTAAACCTGTTTTTATAGCGTCCATAGATGTAGCATAAGACAATCTCACATGTTCTGCGGCACCAAAAGCTGAGCCGGGGACCACTGTAATATGAGCAACATCTAGTAAATATTTTGTCAGATCCAAGTCGTTATTAATTTCATATGTTCCTGCTTTTTTCCCGAAAAGACCTGCTATTTTTGGAAAAACATAGAACGCGCCTTCTGGCAGAAGACAGCTGATCCCCGGCATATTGTCCAGAGCAGAAACCATATAGTTGCGTCGCTCAATAAATTGCTTCCGCCAACCGTCCAGGAAAGTCGCTTCTTCAGTGAGTGCGACCTCAGAGGCATACTGTGCAATGGAGTTGGGGCAACCCGTTGCCTGACCCTGGAACTTGCCCATTGCTGATGCTAATTCAGCAGTGGAAGCCGTGTATCCCATCCGCCAGCCCGTCATTGCAAATGCCTTGGACATTGTCTGAACTGTGATCGTTCTTTCATAAGCCCCTTCAAATCCGGCCAGACTTAAATGTTCCCCATCATACACCAGGGCTTCATAACATTCATCACTGATGAGCCACAGATCATGTTCATTAGCCACATCAACAATGGCCTGAAGGCTTTCGCGATTTAAGACGGCACCACTGGGATTTGAGGGAGTATTGACAATCACTCCCCGAGTATTCTTGCTTACGGCGCTTGAGAGTTGGTCGCGGGTTATTTGAAAACCATCTGCTTCTCGTGTTTCAACGTAAACGGGACTGGCCCCACTTAGCTTGACAACTTCGGGGTAGGTAACCCAATAGGGTGAAAGGATGATGACTTCATCACCTTCATCGAAAAGAGTCATCATGATGTTAAACAATGAGTGTTTTCCACCATTGGAGACGACGACCTGGTTGGGTTTATAATCAAGCTGGTTATCTTTTTTCAATTTTTTTACAATAGCTTGTTTCAAACTATTTGTGCCAGAACCTGCAGTATACCGTGTTTTTCCTTCGGCGAGGGCTTTATTACCGGCTGCAATGATATGATCTGGGGTGTCAAAATCAGGTTCGCCAGCTCCGAAAGAAATTACATCAATACCCTGCTCTCTTAGACGTGCTGCAGCTTCAATCACAACCATGGTGGCTGAGGGCTGTAAAGCGTTGATTCTTTTGGCAAATGTCATTTCTTTTACTCTCCTTAAAAAGCCGCGCAATATATCGGCGACCCCCTACTCTTGGCAAGGGAAAGCTGGATGCTCTTGCGCCATCCTGCTTTAAATAATTTTTCACCCTATTTATTGTGAAAAAAAGGGCGTGGATGAAGCTCCACGCCCAATAAAACGATGAAGGTTGATGTGCTATATCAGGAATTCATAGACTGAATAAATTCTTTATTCGTCTCGGATCTCTGCATTCTCTCTAGCAAAAACTCCATGGCCTCCACAGGCGTCATTTCGTTTAGCAATTTCCGCAATATCCAGGTTCGGGATAATTCAGCCTTGCTTAGAAGCAATTCTTCCTTCCTTGTTCCAGAGCGGTTGATGTCGATAGCCGGATAAATTCTACGATCACTTAGTCGGCGGTCAAGCACCAACTCCATATTACCCGTTCCCTTAAATTCTTCGAAGATCACATCATCCATGCGCGACCCGGTTTCAATCAGTGCCGTCGCCATAATAGTTAGACTGCCACCATGCTCAACATTTCTGGCTGCGCCAAAAAATCTTTTTGGCCGATGCAATGCGTTGGAGTCAATACCACCTGATAGAATTTTACCACTGTGGGGAATGACCGCATTATGGGCTCTTGCCAGCCGTGTGAGGCTGTCCAGAAGAATGACAACATCCTTACCAAACTCAACCATACATTTAGCTTTGTTCAAAACCATATCAGCAACCTGAACATGGCGCTCTGGGGGTTCATCAAAGGTTGAAGCAATAACTTCAGCATCCACCATGCGACGCATGTCTGTTACTTCCTCAGGACGCTCATCGATGAGGAGCACGATCAGGATGACATCAGGGTGGTTTGCGATAATGGAATTGGCGATATCCTGAAGCAGAATCGTTTTTCCAGTTTTTGGCTGGGCTACGATGAGGCCGCGTTGACCTTTTCCGACTGGACTTAATAAATCCATAACCCGCATGGAATAACTCTTTGGTCCACGCTCTAAAGTTAATTTATGGTCTGCGTAAAGAGGAGTGAGTGTGTCAAACTGTGGCACAATCCGGCCTTCCTCAGGATTCATGTAGTTAATCGCCTCAATTTTTAGAAGGGCAAAGTAGCGTTCATTATCTTTGGGAGCACGAACCTGTCCCCAGACAATCTGGCCTGTTCGTAATCCAAACCGCTTGATTTGTGAAGGCGATACATAAATGTCGTGAGCACCGGCGAGATAATTATTATCCGCATCTCTAAGGAAGCCGTATCCATCTGGAAGAATCTCCAGCACTCCTTTGGAGAACATCATCCCTTCGCTCTCCGTCTGGGCTTCGATGACCGCTTCTATTAAATCCATCTTCTTCTGACCGGTAATCGCTGGTACTGCCAATTCTTGTGCAATATCCGCCAACTCTTTCAACTTCATTTTTTGAAGTTGCATAATGGTAAAACTCATTGAAATAGACCCGTTCTTTTATAATTGATAATTTGTTGAATTTTCTGTGAAAAATTATTTCCGGGAGTTTGGTTTAGCATATTCAGCTTTTGAATAGCAATGTGAATTTAATCCCGCCGTATACCTTGTCAATTAAAAAATCTAAATTATTATTGCGGCGTGTGACCTAAGTCGAACGAGGGTTTCTGATACCAATCCAAGCTTGCTAACATTCCTGGCCAATTTGAGCCCCAGCCATTTGCATTCAAATATAGAACCTTGCACCAATCGATTACTTTTATGATTGAAACATGCTATACAGTGTTTCTGCAATATAGTGACTTCCAAAAAAACAAATCGACGTTTTTCCCTGTCCAATTTGCAATGCTCGAGAATAAGCCTCCTCAAGGTTTGGACAGATCAGCGCTTCATTTACACCCAATCCGATCAATGTATGTTTCTCAATGGATGAATGCCCGGGGAAAACTGAAAAAAGCACCTGACCCTGCCAGTCAGCCAGAATCTCCAACATGGGTTTGATATTTTTCCTGGCATTAAATGCAGCAATCAAAGTCACTTGAGATTGGGAACTCTGAATCAAGGATTCGACAAGCCGCTCCAAGCCTCCTGGATTATGTGCTACATCGTACAGGACCAGAGGTTCTGTCTGCAAAGTTTGCAATCGACCGGGCCAACTCATCTGATCCAAACCGAGCTGAATTGAATTTGAATTTAACTCAAAGCCCAATCCATCCAGTGTTACCAAGGCATTACAAAAATTTTCTACCTGATGAGAGCCCAATAACGGCAAGGAGAACTCCAGCATATCCCCACCAAATGCAACCTTGATGTCTTGTTTTGTTTTAACAACCTGGACAGCCAGAATTTCCACTTTTGCGGGGACATAATAGAGTTGAGCGCCTACTTCCTGACATTTTTGCTCCATGACTGCTCTTACTGCTTTGCAGTTTTTAGCCAAAAACACAGGCTTCCCTGCCTTGATAATGCCAGCCTTTTCACCAGCAATCTGCTCGATCGTATCGCCTAAAATATTTTCATGATCCATGGAAATAGCAGTGATGATACAGGCAATCGGGTCCACGATATTCGTCGCGTCAAGTCGACCGCCAAGTCCCGTCTCAAATACGGCGTACTCAACAGCTTCCTGTTTGAAATAGTCCATCCCAAGAGCCGTGAGAACCTCAAAAAAAGTGAGTCCTAGTTCCTCAATCTGTCGTCGCCAGGCATCGATGCGATTAACAATAAAGTCATTTGGAATAAAAATATTTCCAATTCTGATACGCTCATTTGGTTTTACGAGATGGGGTGAGGTAAATAATCCAGTTTTGGAACCACAAGCATTTAGTATTGACGCAATCATTGCGGAGGTGGACCCCTTCCCATTTGTGCCGGCAATATGAATGATAGGGTAGGCTTGATGGGGGTTGCCAATATTCTCGACAAACTGTTTGACTCTGCCCAGCTCCAGTTTTACACCTGGGACAGTCAGACCGAAGATATAGTCAAAGACAGAATCTGACTCTGTTTGCATGGGCTAATGGGACCTCTTCTTTATCTAAATTATTTGACTTAAGGTTATTTATAAGATTCCAGAACTTCCAGTTCGACTTTGAACAGGTTTTCAAGAGGACGACCAAGAAAACGACTTGCGGTCTCCTCAAATTTTTGAGGAAAATCAGATACATAAAATTTGTGTTTCCCTGGGTCACCCTTTTCCGGATTTAACAACCCCATATCTTGAAGAACCCGTTGAACCTCCGTGGCCGTTTCCTTACCAGAATCTATGAGTTGGACCGTATCACCAATGACTTCCTGAATAATTGATTTTAGATATGGATAATGAGTACACCCCAAAATCAGAGCATCAGGTTTATCAGTCTCAAAAATGCTTAAATATTTCTGCAAGACCTGACGGACAACACCATCCTCAGGCCAGCCTTCCTCCACCAGGGGTACCAGTAGTGGGCAGGACTGATCCGAAACTTTGATCTGGGCATCTGCAGCTCGAATTGCTGACCTGTAGGCTCCCGAACGGATGGTTGAAGCAGTGCCGATGACACCAATATGCTTACTTTGAGTTGCTTTTACTGCCGCTCTCGCACCTGGATCGATTACACCCACGATGGGAATACTAAAACTTTTTTGAAGACTTTTAAGAGCCACAGCAGATGCGGTATTGCAGGCAACCACGATCATTTTTACCTGCTTTTCCCGAAGAAAAGCAGATATTTGATGGGAAAAACGGATGACGGTTTCTTCAGATTTGGAGCCATACGGTACCCTGGCGGTGTCACCGAAATAAATCAAATGTTCATTAGGAAGCAATTCAATAACTGCCCGAACAACTGAGATTCCCCCGAGTCCTGAATCAAATACACCAATTGCATGTGAAGCATTTGGATTAATCAAGGGGATAATAACTTTTCATGGCGTGTTTTATATTTCATTAATGCCTCAAATATACCCTCAGCAGCCTTTTGTCTATAGGCAGCCGTTTTTAAGCGCTTCGCATCATATTTATTCGAAATAAAACCCAATTCAATCAATACATTTGGCATTGATGCACCAATAAGAACGATAAATCCTGCCTGTTTAACTCCTCGATTTTGCCCCACCAGTTTTCGGTCAAACTCGCTTTGGGTAAGATCGGCCAGAGTCTCGCTCTCCTGCATGAATGAGCTTTGAGCCATCGTGGCCAAAATAAGTTGTTCAGCGCTGAGCTTATCGTACTGCTCGGAATTATTTTCAAGTTTGATTACAGCATTTTCCATCTCAGCAACAGCGATGGCGGCATCGGTCTTTCCAGGACGCAAGAGATACGTTTCAAAGCCTGAAGCCTTGGAATTTTTATTCGCGTTGACGTGGATGCTCAGGAATACTTTCCCACCAGCCTCATTGGCAAGTTTTGTGCGCTCCCAGAGGGGTACGAAAACATCTGTGTCTCGGGTATAGATCACTTCAATATCGGTTCGAGTCTCAATGAGTTTGCCAAGTCGTCTAACAACGTCAAGGGTAATATCTTTTTCCTGAAGACCATTGCCTCGCGCCCCAGGGTCATGTCCTCCATGACCAGCATCTAGAACAATTTTGTCTAATTTCCATTTCTGCCGTTCCTGATCAAGATAATGGGACTGATCGATGACATAAGGGCGTCGGATGGTGAGTAAGATTTCTGGAGGAGAATCACGATGTAAAACGTCAACTCCTTCAACTGTGCCCCGCAATCTAAAGGTCAATTGAGAGGTCCCTTCCAACTGATCTGCAGCCACTGTCCGGATGCTACCGTGTTCCGGAATCGCTGTGTGATCGAGTCCTGCTTTATTTACGATTGCGCCGGGAAGGGTTACATAAAGCCATTCATCACGGTTTATCCAGGCTTTTACAGATTTGGCATCATAACGATTTGCCGTGCGTATGCGTATCAGAGTTCCATTTGGTCGTTCTTCGATGCTTGCTGAGAGAATATCAAATGGCGAGAGCTCGGGACGCTCTTCAGTCTTTTGGACCTGGATATCAGCGCTATCAGTTCCTGTCAATATAGTGACATCAGAAACCAAACCGGTCAATTTTAGAATATTGACAAAATCCTCCATGGGAATATAGGTCTCACCATCGAAATAGATCACACTATGGGACATTTGAAACGTTTTGTCTTCAACCATGATATAGTGATTATAAGCGGTCACTTTGAACTTCAGATTGTCCAATCGAAAAACTGATTTTCTCACGGCTGGATTGAGGAAAGCAGAGATTTTGTATGCATCAAGTAAATCCTGAAGGGAAATATATTGATACTGATTTATAACATAAACGGGGATGGCTTGCACATAGCGATCATTGGACGCTTTTTGAAGAATAAGCTCGGTGCGTCTTGCGTGGAGTGCGGAAGTCGACACAAGCAGAAGGAGGATGAGAATAATGATTCGTGTGCGCTTCATATTTAGCGTTTAAAATAGTCGAGTGCTATTTATAAGACAATGGACAACTGGAGGCTGACTTCAAGTTGTTTAGCACCGAGCGGAAGCTGATCGAGATGTGAATGAGCCAGTCTCATTTCCAAATCAACCTGTTCTCTAAAACGTCGCTTCACGTAAATGAACCATCGTTGACCATCTTCATAAGCAGTATAAAAGCTAAAACTTTCTAGTAGACTGGTTTCATAGATACTCAGCCTCAACCCATACTCAGGAACAATAAATCTGACAAAGCCTATGGAAGCTTTGAGGGAAACTGCATTCAACATCAGTCTTTGTTGGATTAGCATTGATTTATCACTTGAGTTTGCGGCCGTCTTCAAATTCAGCCGATATTGAAACTTTGGGCTGATCTTCTGACTGAGCGAAAGTGCCAGTTTGGAAATTTGGTCATAATTGCTCTCACTGTTCCAGAGATCAATGGGAGTGATGGGACCAGCGCGCTTTAGACTAATATCCAGCTGCCAGTCACGCTGGTTTTGTTTGAGGAATAGCTGGGCTTTGTGTTGGACAACGCGATTATTTTCCTTCAGATCGTTAAGTTTTGAGGAAAATCCGGTATCCAGAGCATAGCGCAGCAGTACTTGTTTGTTTGGTCGTATTTGTGTTCGGATTGCAAGACCCGACTCATTGGTAGCGGTAGTTCCAAGCATGGCGGGCACTGAACCGCTGGAGAGGGGTGTTGTGGTTTTATAGCGCCTGTATTGGATCGAATAAATGACAGTTTTTGATTTGTATGACCAGACAATAATCGACCTCCCCTCCCCAAGTCGATATCGGTCTGTGAATAATTGAAGCAACTGAGACCCGCTGATGTGCCATGTCATACCTAACTCGTATTGACCTGCAGGCTTTGTTTGGGGGTTAAAGATAACAGCAGAAAAAAGCTCTAGGGATCCAGATTCATATATGCCGGCCATACCAGCGAATCGTTGAGTAAAATTTTTATATTGCTTGCCAGATGGGTGAATCCCATCTGAATCCTCCTTGAACTCAGCACCGTCAAATACACCGACTGCTTTTCTGCTAGATATAAACATCGCGCCTTTTATTCCAGCCAGGTTCCACTCGCCAGCGATGCCTCGGAAATAATCGGTTTCCCGACTGGAATAATGTGGTGTGATAGAAAGGGGGCTTCCCATCAGAAGGGAGTTGGGATTTAAATTCGATCTAAATCCCTGCTGATTCAAAATAAGTCCGGCACCCCAGCGAACATGGAAATCACCAAGTATCATCTGATGAAAAACTGGGAGGCGATCGCTACTAAAAGTCAATATGGAATGATCCGACAACCGTGCTTCGCCGGGGTCTTGCTCAAGTAGAAAAATCAGATTTCCCCAGGGGCTCCTAAGCCTGCCCTTTTGGAGTATACGCCAACCTTCCGAAGAAGCACCAGACTGTAAACGCTGACGTATGTTCAGGCCAATCCCTTCTTTGCCCTCCCAGGGAATCTGCTGAAGCAAGACCTTGTCAGACTCGCCCAACCTTTTCTGCAGTCGCTTTAACGAGGAGTGATTGGCACCCTTGCCCTGCCATTCTAAAATTGAGGTTATCGCTTCACGGGAAAAGCCCTTTGATTCAAGCATATTTGAATCAGCGATTTCCAGATTAAATGGCTGAAACAGGGTGACCAGTAATGCATTCAAATAGTGTCCTTCATCGGGGTCATCAGTTTCATCCACTAAAATCTCATCCAGGGATTGCGCTCCCAGAAGCACAGAAAAAAGCAAGAAAATAACGCCTAGTCTCACTTGAAATAAAACTCCAGCCCAAACCCGTGGGAAAGGGGTAGTTCAGGGTGAATGACACATGTATAGTTCATGCCAATCCTGGGAAGAATGAACCGCCACCCAGTAGAAATTGTTTGACTGAGATCTCTATATCCAAAGGCTAGCTGCCATGTGGAGCCAGTTGAAAATACCATACCCAGGCAAACCTCCATTGGCAATGCAGCCTCTTTCTCCAGAGCGAATAGGATATTTATGGGACCCGAGTTGTAGTCTGTTCCGAAATGGAATTTCTGAGGGATGGGCAACGTTTTTTGTACTTGGACAAAATGCTCCATGAGGGTTCCAATTCGGACACCGCCACCCATATCCAATACCAGGCTGGCAGATAAAGTCGCAGCACTAAGAGTCCTGAATTCAGACATCCGAAGTTGTCGATAATTGATACTTAGACCCGTCTTAACTCCCTGAGTTATGGACCAGGTCGAACCCGATGATAACTTCCATTCTGAATACAATTCGTCACCAAAGTATTCTACCCCACTTATAAAAGGTCGCTTCCAAAGGGTGTAAACAGAAGTCAGTGATCCTGCCTGCAAATCCAGACCTTGAAAGGGTCTCTGGTATTCGAAAGTGTAGACAATGGCATCATTATCTGTTAATAATGCTGGATTTAGCAACAATCTGTCGGGGTGGGGTGAGCCCAGAACCTTAATGTTTGCACAGGCGGCTGGCCAACCAAGACCGCTATACTCGAAGGCAGCATGCAATACAGATTCATGGAGTATTATTCCATAAATGACGAGCATAACACGCAGCATTTTTTTGAAATGCATCATGAGATTTCCAACTTTTAACTTTGAGGATTGTTTTTAAAGTGTAGCC
>JABMOT010000054.1 GCA_013202385.1 Fidelibacterota bacterium | reverse complement strand
ATATAATCGATTTCTAAAGCCTCTTATATTTGGGCTTCAGCAAAGTGGCCGATACGACATTTTGCCATTACTGGTATGGAAACGGCCTTTTGAATTTCCTTAATCATTTTAGGGTCAGAAGCGCGAGCAATGCCTCCATCCCTGCGTATATCCGCTGGAATTCTCTCCAACGCCATCACTGCAACTGCTCCAGCTTTTTCTGCTATGACAGCTTCTTCAGGGGTGGTTACATCCATGATAACACCACCCTTGAGCATTTCTGCTAACCCTGTTTTAACCTCAAACAGCTCATTCGTCATTTTACTTTGTCTCCAAAACCATTATATTTTTCAGCATTTACGCAAGTGTTTTCACGTGCAAGTTATTCAAATGTTCAACGACTTCTTCAATAAGATCATCAGGAGATGAAGCTCCTGCCGACACACCAACAGACGTCGCATTGTCGAACCATTCCGCTTTTATCTGCGCCGCATCCTCGACCATATAAGATTTAGGATTCAAGCTCAGGGATACTTCGTGTAGTCGTTTTGTATTGGCGCTGGTAAATGATCCAACAATGATCATAACATCTGATATGGGTGCCATTTCTTGTATTTGACCTTGATTTCTCCGAGTAGGGAAACACACGGTATTCACAAATCTTAAATCAAATATTTTCATGGACAGAATAGCAATGATTGCTTGCACATTCTCAATCATTTGAGTGGATTGAGAAACAACGCCAGCTTTTTTTATTCGCGCTAATTTTTCCGCTTCATCAATGTTGGAAATAACAATTGCCTGTGGAACCTGGGCCTGGATTGCTACAACCTCATCATGGCCATGATCTCCGATGATAATTAACTTACGATTTTCAGCGTGAAGCTTCTTTATCTCATTGTGAATATCGTGAACGAGTGGACAGGTAGCATCAACCACTGTCAAATCTTTACTGGCTGCTTGTTCCCAGATTTCCGGAATAGTTCCATGGGCCCTAAACAGGACGGGCGCATCCTTCACTTCATCAAGGGAATCCACAACAATGACATTTTCTCGTTCCAACTGAGCTACGACTCTTTCATTGTGGACAATATCACCGAGCATATACACTTTTCCGTGTTCGCGAGCTACAAGTCGAGCTTTTTCAATGGCATCCCTCACACCAAAGCAAAAACCGGCATCCTTGGCCACTCTCACCTTTAAGGGCTCAAGCATTTTTATCCCATTCAAAAATGGTTGCTCTGGATTTTTCAACAATTGCCTCAGCGGCCTCCGCCAGCGTACCATCGAAATGGCATCCTGCTGCAAAGGCGTGACCACCACCTCCAAAAGCCTCAGCAACACTATTTATGGGGATATGACCCTTTGAGCGCATACTGATATCGACACTTTTCCCCGGCATCTGAGTTAAAGAGATACCAACTTCAACCCCTTTTATAGATCTGATAAAATCTGAAAGCGAGTTCATATCATCGGCGACTGCACCTAGCTTGCTTATTTCCATAAAATCGATTACAGACCAAGCCAGTCTCCCATCACAATCATATTTGAGATCTTCAATAAGGCGATTTATTACCTGTAGCCGACCAGGCGTATTTAAATCTTCATATAAGTATACATATAATTCATACGGCTTAACCCCGGCTGATACTAAGCGAGCGGCGGCCATCAGGGTTTCAGGATCTGTATTATTAAACCTGAAATTTCCCGTATCGCTCATCATGGCGGCGTATAGCGGATAGGCAATTTCGTAAGTATTATTCGCCGCATCATCCATTTTAGCAATAAGATCGTAGATCAGGATGCCTGTGGAACTTGCGGTTGAAAAATTAAAGTTAACATCAAAATCTGACTTATCACCGGGGTGATGGTCGATACTGATTTTGGGAATATTCATTGATTTTAGATCGCTGCCGAGATCCATGAGACGATTGTAATGACCGATATCGAATGAGATAAAGATATCAGATTCTGTGACTATAGAACGGTGCTTGATAGAATCATAGACCTGGATTTCAGCTCCATTTGTTAAAAAGCCGAGATTAGCCCGTAATGGTGAGGGGTTAAAAATATGAACTGTTTTACCCAGTTTTTTTAGATATCGAGCCAGCCCCAACTCTGATCCAACACCGTCAGCATCTGGTTGCAAGTGTGTTGAGAAAACAAAAGACTCATGTTCTCTGAGCATTGTCGTCAAGACTTCCCAGTCCCTCTGTTCCCCATTATATTCAAAACTCATTTATATAAAATTACCTCAAAGCCATAAGCAAAAACATCTTTAATCACTTCATCGGGTTCATTACGAATCCGAAACATTGAATATATTCGTCAACCCTCAGGATACAAATGATTCAGGATGAAAATGGATAAAAACAGCAGGATGTGATCTAGGTCAGGGAAGCGTTTTCAATGTAGTGTAAATCGGTTCTCTCCCAAAAAAGTGGAGGCATCATATTCAGTTATATTATACTGTTGATAGAAGAGGTTTGAAGCGGATTTTTTAAATAGCATCAGGCTGCAAGCTCTACCTATAAATTGGATTTCTATTCCAGCGAATGACGCTCAGGAACGGCTGCTCGCCCCATTAATTCTTCGACAGCGAGGAGTGGATCTTTTTCTGAGAATAATATCTGGAATACTTGTTCAGAAATTGGCATCTCAACACCGGTCTTCTCAATTAACTGATGAACAGATTTGGCAGTGTTAATTCCCTCAGCAACCATTTTCATATCAGCGAGAATCTCCTTCAGTTTGCGCCCTTTGCCAAGCTCAAATCCGACATGTCTGTTACGGCTGTGGCTACTCAGGCAGGTAACAATGAGATCCCCCATTCCGCTAAGACCAGCGAAAGTCTGTTCGGATGCCCCGAGATGTACACCTAATCGGGTCATTTCAAAGAGTCCCCTGGTCAGGAGAGCAGCGAGAGTGTTGTCGCCATAGCCCATACCAGCGAGTATCCCTGCTGCAATAGCTATCACATTTTTGAGGGAACCTCCATATTCAACACCGAGTATATCTGTATTTGTGTAGACGCGAAGCGTATCAGACATAAATACTGATTGAATCACCTCAGCTGTTGCAACATCGGGACATGCCGCGACAATCGTTGATGGCATCTCCTTAATAATTTCCTCAGCATGGGTTGGACCATACAGTGTTGCAATTTTTCCGAGTGGATGATCAGGTAAAGCATTGGCGATAACCTGGCTCATTGTCCTCAGTGTATCATTCTCAATACCCTTTGCAACATTCACTATAATAGTATCGGCAGGGATGAGTCCAGCAAACTTTTTCAGTGTAAATCCAACAGTATGGGACGGGATTGCTACCAGGATAATTTCTTTTCCCTTGATACACGCTTCCATATCAAGATTGAATTTTAAGCCATCAGGAAGTGTAGTCCCTGGTAAGTAGTCTGGAAGTTCATGCAGTTCATTGGCTTGATTGAATTCGCTCTCAAGATAGAACCAGACCTCAACGTCATGTCCGTTTTTCAACAATCGAATTGCCAGAGTCATGCCCCAGCTACCTGAACCAATGACAGCTATTTTCATGGTTTATATTCCCAATTATAAAAAGAGCTTCTGATGAACATCAGAAGCTCTTAAACATTGTTGAATGGGTGTCGCTATTCGTATAGAGCGTTGAGTTTGTCCTTATAACGCTCCTCAACCACCCGTTTTTTGATCTTAAGGGTGGGGGTTAATGTGCCATCTTCCACAGAGAACTCCCTGGGTACCAAGATGAATTCCTTGACAGCCTCGTAACTACTAAAATTCTGCATGACGTCAAGCACTTCGGCTTTAAGCATTTCGTATATTTTTGGATTTTCGCAGAGCGCTTCCGGATTGGTTTCAGAGATACCGTTCTCTGCAGCCCATGCCACAACCGCAACGAAATTCGGAACTAGAATAGCTGAAACAAATTTCCGCCGATCACCATGAACCAAAGCCTGTTCAAAATACTTATTCATGATCAGTTTGCTCTCAATGGGCGCTGGAGCTATATTTTTTCCACCAGCGGTTACAATGATATTCTTTTTACGATCTGTGATTCTCAGGTAGCCATCATCGATAATTCCAATATCTCCAGTATGGAACCAACCGTCTTTATTGATGGCTTCTCGCGTTCCAGCTTCATCTTTGTAATAACCATGCATGATATGGGGACCACGAGACAGGATTTCACCGTCATCAGCAATTTTAATTTCAACACCATCAATGGTTGGACCAACGGTTCCAAAACGAAAATCATGAGGTGGGTTAAGTGTTATTACAGGGGAAGTCTCAGAAAGTCCATAGCCCTCTAAAATGGTTATGCCAGCTGCATCAAAGAACTTACCAATCTCTGCAGCCAGAGGCGCTCCACCACTTGCGAAAAGCTTAAATCTGCTTCCAAGCAGAGCTTGAACTTTGCCGAAGACTAATTTATCTGCACGTTTTTTGTTCTTTGCCAGCTTAGGAGTGATTGTACCAGCATTTCGGGCTTCAACATAGGCATAACCTGTTTTTACAGCCCAACCTGCAATTTTTCTTTTAATAAAGGAACCTGCTGCAAACTTGGCCTGTACGCCTGCATACATTTTCTCATAGAGGCGAGGAACCGACATGGCAACTGTTGGCTCAACTTCCTTGAGGTTTTCGATCACTTTTTCCATGGATTCAGCATAAGTGATATTTGCCCCTACGTGGGTACCTACATAATCGCCAAGTCTTTCAAAACTATGACTTAAAGGCAGGAATGATAAAAATTTATCCTCGTCACTAATGCCAAGCCTGGCATTCGCAGACAGGATATTACTCACAAGATTGCTATGCTTCAACATAACTCCCTTAGGATTCCCCGTCGTTCCACTGGTGTAAATGAGCGTGAGGATATCATCAGGAGATACCTTCCTAGCTTCAGCTTCAAAGTCATAGGCATCAGAAGTAGCAGCAAATGCTTTACCTTTTTCCATGAGTTCATCGAAGGAAAGAATATTTTCATCTTCATACGAAAGGGAACTGTCGAAATGGACAATGTATTTTAACGCAGGACACTGGTCCTTAATTAGCATCATTTTATCCATTTGGAGCTTATCCTGGGCGAACACAAGACGGGAGTCTGAATGCGCGACAATGTATTGAACCTGACTGGCGATCAAGGTAGGATAAACGGTTACCGATGTCGCACCGCGCGTAGCTGTAGCATAATCAGAATAGGCCCAGCGTCGGCAATTTGTGGAAAGTATAGCAACATTTTCTTTGGGTTGAATCCCCAGAGCTGCTAAACCATAAGATGCATTTTTAACCATTTCATAAACTTCTGATCCCTTATCACCGACCCATTCCCCATTGACCTTTTCAGTAAATAATATGTGATCGGGATGACTCTTTGTAACATTCAAAAACATTTCGGCAATCGTTTTAAATTCCACGAGAGCTCCTCCTTATAGAGTTAT
>JABMOT010000053.1 GCA_013202385.1 Fidelibacterota bacterium | reverse complement strand
GTTCTGGTTCTCGAATCATAGCCGATTCACCACCGCTGCCAAACAGGTCTGTCTGGTTAGTGTTTTTTAGGGTTTGAACCCGCTGACCGTGTAAAATAGCATCTTCAACGCTGAGAAATTTTTCCCAGCGCGTACCGGGAAGTGTATCCATGGCACCACTTCCCACCAGGGCTTCAACAACACCCTTGTTGGTGTTGTGGGACTCCACTCGGGAACAAAAGTCAAAGATGGATTCAAAAGGTCCGTTTTTTTGACGTTCCTCAACAATGGCTTCAGCAGCCTTGCCCCCCACTTTTTTTATGGCGTGGAGACCATAAAGAATACTATTCCCCTCTCCCGGGCTGAAGTGTACTTTGCTGGTATTAATATTCGGTGGTTCGGGATTAAGACCAAGTTTTCTGCATTCAGCCAGCAGCATTTGGATTTTATCGGTGTTGTCTTTTTCCGAGCTCATATTAGCGGCTAAAAACTCTACGGGGTAGTGCGTTTTCAAATAGGCTGTTTGATAAGCGATAACGGAATAAGCCGCGGAATGACTTTTGTTAAAGCCATACTCGGCAAATTTTTCGATTAAGTCCCAAATCTGACTGGCCAGCTTTTCATTGATGTTATTTTTTCGAGCACCGGAAATAAATTCTCCCTTCATTTCATCCATGAGGGATTTAATCTTTTTACCCATGGCTCGACGCATAAGATCAGCTTTTGAGAGTGAGAACCCGGCAATCACAGACCCTAATTGCATTACCTGTTCCTGATAAACAATAATCCCATAAGTCTCTTTAAGAATCTCTTCCATAAGCGGGTGGAGTGAAGTCACTTTTTGTTCGCCATGTTTACGAGCGATAAAATCATTAATGTTGCCCATGGGACCGGGACGGTAGAGGGCATTCATTGCAAAAAGATCTTCAAGTACGGTTGGTTTAAGTTTTTTTAGATACTCACGCATTCCCGATGATTCAAACTGGAAAAGACCAATGGTAAGGCCATCTGCAAAAAGCTTGTACACCTCAGCGTCATCCAGAGGGATATTGGCTATATCAATATCTACGCCTCTGAATTCTTTGATGAGCTCAATAGCTTCCTGAATGACTGTAAGTGTTCTTAGACCCAGGAAGTCAAACTTGATCAAACCAACATCCTCAAGGGCTTTCATGTCATATTGGCTGGTGACAGAGCCATCTTTCGCGGACTTGTAAAGAGGGATGTAGTCCGTGAGTTTGCCTGGGGCGATAACGACACCCGCAGCATGTTTTCCAGCGTTACGGTTCATACCTTCAAGAATGAGGGAATGATCAAAAAGCTTGGTGTGAACGTCATCCAGTTCTGAAGCTTGCTTGAGTTCAGGACTCTTTTTTAATGCCTGGGACAAGTTGATGCCCAGTTCTTCAGGCACCAGCTTGGCGATACGATCGGTTTCTTTAATGGGAACTTCTAAAACCCGGCCCACATCGCGAATTACCGCTCTGGCCTTCAGTTTATTGAAGGTGATGATTTGAGTAACAGAGTCATGACCAAAGCGATCTCGCATATAGTCAATCACTTCTTCCCGACGATCATAACAGAAGTCAATATCAATATCTGGCATACTGATACGGTCTGGGTTGAGGAATCGTTCAAACAAGAGATTGTATTGAAGCGGGTCCAGGTCTGTAATTCCCAGCGAATAAGCAACCAGGCTACCGGCAGCAGAACCGCGACCGGGACCTACTGGAATACCTTGCTGCTTGGCATAGGTCACAAAATCATGGGTAATCAGAAAATATCCAGGAAAGCCCATTTTCTTGATAACATCAAGTTCATATTCCAGGCGTTCTTTGTAGCGATCGTCAATTTTTTTAACCCGTCGATCCATGCCCGCCCATGTAATTTTGTCCAGATGATCATTGAGTGACAGGCCTTCAGGAATGGGAAACTCAGGCATGTGATTGACACCCGTCTCCAGCTTGAATTGACACATCTCATTGATACGCACAGTGTTTTCAATGGCATCAGGAAAATCTTTGAATAATTCCACCATCTGATCGACACTTTTGATATAGATATCCTTTGTGTCGTATTTCATACGCTTGGTATCGCTGACATACTTTCCGCGACCGATGCAGATTAAAGCGTCATGCGCTTCATGGTGATTCGCTGAGACGTAATGAGAATCATTGGTTGCCACCATGGGAATCCCAGTGTCCCTTGAAACCTTTTGAATCACTTCGCGGGCAATCGCTTCCATCTCCAGCTCACGACCTTCCAAGGTGAAGTGACGCTGAATTTCCATGAAAAAATTTCCACGACCAAAAATCTCATCATATTCGATGGCTTGTTCTTTAGCCCGATCATAATCACCACGACTGGCATGATAGGTAACCTGCCCACTGAGACAGGCAGAGGTGGCAACCAGGCCTTCAGAATATGTTCTCAACAATTCTTTATCAACGCGAGGCGTGAAATAAAAGCCGTCCAAATAAGCCATGGATGTGAGTTTTAACAGGTTTCGATACCCCGTGTCATTTTTTGCAAGCAGGACCAGATGGTAGGCACGCTTGCCTTCAGTCGGTAGACGTTTTTCGGTGTACAGGCCGGGAGCGACATAGGCTTCCATCCCGATGATGGGTTTAATTCCAGCCTTTTTGGCCATTTTATAAAATTCTACTGCGCCAAACATGTTGCCATGATCGGTGAGCGCGAAGCTTTTCTGTTCTAGTTCAGAAACCTTTTTGATAATCTGATCGATGCGAGCGGCACCATCCAGAAGCGAATAATGAGAGTGATTGTGAAGGTGAACAAAGTCAGCCACGATACATCCTTATTGTGATTCCCCTGGGGGAATAAGCAGTTAAATAATCCGGCCGAAATATAGAGCGGCCAGACCTACAAAAATATCGAGTTTTAAAAACGATTGCACCACGGCATAGTTTTTATAACCCGGTCGCCACAGAATCGTTGCGATAACTAAAAGAGGAAGATTTATTCCCAGTAAAACGATCCAGAGATAAACCTGATCATAAATACCCAGCTTATATGGCAACAGATCAAGTACGGCAAAAACCCCTATCAGAACAATAACAAAACTCAGGGTTTTCCTCTCACCCCAAATCAGGGGCAATGTGCGCGCATTGTCTCCGGCATCGCCAGCCATGTCTTCCAAATCCTTTACGATTTCACGGATCAGGGTGAAACCAAAAGCCAGGGCAGCCATGGGCAGCGTGGTCTCGATACGGTCAAAGGCAGCGCCCACATAGATAAAAGCGAGCCCCAGCATAAAGGATACGGCCAGGTTTCCAATCAGTGGAAGCCGTTTTAGCCAGACACTATAGGCAATCAGGGTGGAGATGGAGATGGGTCCGGCAATAATAAAAGCTTCCATGGATATGAACCCGGATAGCACAACTCCCGCTACGAATAAAAAAACAAGATAGATCCAGGCGGTAGTTACAGTCATTGCTCCAGAGGGCAAGGGTCGCCTGGGACGATTGACCCTGTCGATTTCAAGATCATAAATGTCATTGATAATATTGCCACCACCATTGATAGCGATGACCGAGAGCATGAGTAAAATGAGTATATACAACTGGCCCATTTCTCCCAGAAAAGCCGTTGTGAGTAAGACGGCCAGAGCTGCCTGGAGCAGGTTGAGCGGTCTCAGAATGGCGATCCAGGGAAGCATGGGAGAAACTAATGTAGATGAAGGCAAGATGAAGAAAAAAGGACTCTCTCAATTACAAATGGATCTCCTAAAGAAGTGGTAAAGCAAAGATGCTCCTTGCCAAAGTTGAGCACCATCATAATTTCGGGCACTCAAGCAATTAGATTAAAGCTGGGACGTTAATAAGTGGGTGAATATTATGAAGATTGATCGCATCGAGCTTTACTATGTCAAAATACCTCTCGAAGAAAACAAGCCTGGGTTTTTTGCTCAACCTGCCTATTTCAATCCTAGCTGGATACCTGGATTTCGACAATCCGAGGTCAGATTCTATCTGCTAAAGCTTGGTACCAATACCGGTCTTGAGGGTGTCGCTGCAACGGTAGGTATGGGTCCAGAACGTAGCTGCCTAGGGTCTATGCTGGGAAATTACCTCATGGGTCTCAATCCTCTGGATATTCGTCTGATGAACCAACGAATTCAGGAATTCTCATACATAGGGATGCGCAATGGCTGGATCGATGCCGCCATCTGGGATATTATCGGAAAAAGCCGGAATGAACCGCTCTGGAAAACCTTGGGTGGCACAGGAGGGTATGTCTATCCCTATATGTCCACTGGAGCAAATCATGGACATGACCAGAAGCAGAGTCGTGCCCTCAGCAAAAACGCTCAAGATGAGGGCTATAAGGGCATTAAGCTCCGCGTTAAGGGCGAGGACCTGAACGAAATGACTGATTATGTGGGAGCTGCTCGTGACCAGATGGGTTCCGAAATGAAATTAATGGTAGATGCCAATCAAGGTTGGCCAGTAGATCTCATAGATGAAACACCCAAATGGGACCTGGCTTTTGCCACAAAATTTGCTCAAGCTCTGGAGCCTCATAATATGTACTGGCTGGAGGAACCGCTCAACCGTGGTAATTTTGAAGGTTTGGCGGAACTCCGCAAAAACACCACAACCCCAATTGCCGGAGGCGAACTGAATTCTAGCTGGCGCGATTTTAAGACCCTGTTGGACATGGGTAGCCTGGATATTTACCAACCTGATGCCGTCATGGCTGGAGGCACTTATGCAGGTGGAATTTCCACGGTGTACTGGCTGATTCAGGAAATTCAAAAACGAAATAAAAGTGCTGAGGACAAGCTCAAATTCTGCCCACATACCTGGACCACAGGCCTGGGATTTGCCATTGCTTTACAGTTGGTGGGTGTCATTCCACAGGAGGAGAGAAGCCTGCTTGAATACCCGCTGGAGGGAAGCTGGACTGCAAATGCATGGGCACGTTTTATCAAGGGCGGATTCCCCAGGGATAGCGCAGGAAGAATTAAAATTCCCGAAACACCTGGTTTGGGGATAGAAATTGACTGGGATGTCATTGGGAAATTCGGAAAACGAATATATAATGGAACCAGTACAACAGTAAGTATCAGTGCCCTGAAAGACCGTGGCTTGAAGCAGGCGATGTACTTGAAAGGTAAAAAGCAGGAGCAGTTCAAGAGATCGGCAGAGGCTGACTTTTCTCTGCCTGAACCACCCTTCTAATTCGAAAACCAAGAGCAGCGAAAAATTATGAGTAAAATTAGTATTGGTAAAAGACTAAAGAGGGGCGGATATATTGCTTTACTTTTTAGCCTTTTACTCACCACAGCCAATGCCTATACCACAGAACGTGTGGTTTTGGTTATTATCGATGGCCTGAGATATAGCGAAGGTCTCGGAGATTCGGATCATATCTATACACCTCGAATGGCGGCGCTTGCAGAACAGGGCGCTCTGGTTAACGATTTTCAAAATGATGGATACACATATACAAGCAGAGCGATTCCTGCAATCTGGTGCGGTGCCTGGACGGAGATCAACACCTTTAGCGATCCCGCCTGCTCAGGGTCAAGCAACAGCACAACACAACTGCCCACAGTCTTTGAATATTATCGCAAACAAGTGAATCAGCCCGCCTCAGATTGCGTTTATACCTTGAAGGACCTGTGTTCCTGGAAAGCCAGTTTTGATGAGAATTACGGTCCAGACTACTGGCCGCTGTATCATGCTGAAGGATCCACAGACACGGATGTCTGGCATGAAACCGAGCAGATAATATCTGATTTAGCGCCCCATTTTCTATTGATGTATCTGGCGGATGTGGATCATGAGGGGCATTCAGACAACTGGGATAATTATCTAGCAGCAATCCAGATAGCAGACAGTCTTGTTGGTAAACTTTGGGATGTGCTTCAGGCTGATAGCGCCTATTCTGGGAGAACCACACTGTTTGTAACCAATGACCACGGTCGCCATGACTATGATTTTTCGGGTCACGGTGATTCCTGCCCGGGATGTTGCCAAATTCAATTGCTGGCAGTAGGTCCAGATATTCAGGCTGGTCTGCTTTCAGAAGAGCCGAGGAGCATTCCCGATATTGCTCCTACCATTGGCGAACTGCTTGGATTCACTGCTGAGCAATCAACAGGAACTGCCATGCTTGAACTTTTTGATGGAACAAGTGAGCTTGACTCGAAACCAAATCAAACACCGAGTTCCATAAGGTTTACAAAGATTTTCCCCGCGCCTTTTAACTCAGAACTTTCGATCGAGTTTGAGTTGAATACTTCAGAGTCAGGTCAAATCAATATCTATAATCTTCGCGCTGAACTCATCTGGACCAACACAGTGGTAGCCGCTCTCGGAAATGTTAGAACGTTCAGTTGGGCTGGAACAAATCAATACCAGAACCCCGTGCCTTCAGGTGTTTACATTATTCAGCTTACGAACGGCTTAGAATCTGTTTCCCAAAAGGTGATTTTATTAAAGTAACTTCAGAAAGTCTGGCGCCAGAATGGACAAGATAAAGATATACACAACAGCAAATCGCCTGGCCTGGAACGAGGCCATGCCCCTTCATCAAAAAGCAAACAAGAGCAAGTGGGATGATCTGTTTTCAGTACCGGGTTATTCAGTTATCAGAGAGCCTGAGTTGAGCCATATTCGTTCATTGAATCTGAAGGGCAAAAAGATCGCCCATCTGTGCTGCAACAATGGCGTCGAGCTCATGTCTCTGATTAATATGGGTGCCAGAAAGGGCATTGGCTTTGATATCTCTGATGTGGCCATCGCAGAGGCCAACCAGCGGGCGAAAAAATTTGACAGTAACTGTCAATTTGTGCAATCAGATGTATACGAAATACCGAAGGCTTTTAACGGAGCCTTTGATATTGTATATCTAAGCATCGGGTGTTTGGGTTGGTTGCCAGACCTCAAGCCCTTATTTAAAAAAGCTTTGGCACTTTTGAATGTCTCTGGCGTGATATTTATCCACGAGTCCCATCCCTTTGCTGAAATGCTCCCGGCAGATGATCGAAAGGATGTGAACCCCTTGCAAATTATCGAGCCCTATTTCAAAGCTGAACCTTACATCGAATCAGATGGAATCGACTATATTGGAAATACCAGCTATAAATCTGAACCCATGTATTGGTTCGTTTGGACGCTAAGCGATATCTTTAATAGTCTGATCAAAATTGGTTTTCGTCTCGAACACTTTTCAGAGTATCCAGAAGATATTTCCACCCAGCATAAACGCACTGAAGAAGCACAGGCCGGCATACCCCTGAGCTATATCCTCATCGCCAGAAAGCAAGTGGCATTAGAATGAAAAATGTCATCCCTTGCCTGGACAGAATGAACCATTATATCAGTCATGATCTGTTTGGCGGTCCAAGAATATTACGATTTAACTGGGTAATCAATTTCCAGAAAGGTATGACGGCATTCTGGGTGCTGGGACTCATGTATTATTATCAGAACTTTTCCACACAGGCCTGGGTCTATCTGGCTCTCCATGGGAGTTATGGTTTCTCATGGATTCTCAAAGATGTGATATTTCCAGATGCAAGGTGGCAGAAAAATATCACTCTGGCAGGAGGGATGGTTGCAATTCTAGCCGTTTTAGGTCCCTACTGGGTAGCACCCTATCTCTTAATTTCACCTGTTCTGGGTCCGCTTCACCATGGGGCTGATTGGTTCTGGATGACGCTGGCAATCTTTAGCTATTCCCTTGGTTTGGCTATCATGCTCTCAGCTGATGCCCAAAAATTTTACACACTGAAGTATCAAAAAGGCCTGATTACGACGGGTATGTTTGCCTGGGTTCGTCATCCCAACTATCTGGGAGAAATGATGATCTACTCAGCTTTTGCCATTGTCGCATGGCATTGGATTCCATGGGCTATTCTAGCCTGGGTCTGGCTGGGGTATTTCTCAGTTAATATTATCATGAAAGAACGATCCATGTCCCGCTATCCTGAGTGGGCGGCCTATAAAAAGAGAACTCGATTTTTGCTACCCTGGATTTTTTAGGTTTCGAAAATGAAATGCATCACCCTCCGATCACCCTCAAAAATATATTTTTCCCTCCATAACTCTAAATTAAGCTAAACATTTAACGGCCTACCCCAAAAGTCCTCATCTTTTTAAGCAAGTAAACCATTTTAGGTGGTAAAGTCAAAGGCCGGATCGTAAGTTTGCCTAATTTTAATCAGGTCTGGGGAATGGATCTGAAAATCATCAAAAACAGTTTTTCGAAAAGGCAAACCATGAGCATCAGCCAACTGGCAAAATCCATCCCAGCATCTCCAACGCTGGCCTTGAATGATACGGCCCGTATCCTGAAGGAAAAGGGGGAGGCGGTTATCCACCTCGGGGGCGGTGAACCAAAGAGTAAAGCACCTCTTGATGCGATTCTCGCCGCATCCGCAAAATTAAACACTGCAGAGATCAAATACACACCGACAGAGGGCATCCCTGCTTTGCGAAAAGCGGTTGTTCGCTACACTGAAGAGAACTATGATCACCTGGTTTCCCCTCAGAACATCATCATTTCAAATGGAGCTAAACAGTCCCTCTCTGTGCTGCTCCTGTCCATTATTGATCCACAGGATGAGGTCATTGTCCTGGCGCCTTATTGGGTGAGTTATCCTGAAATGATCAAGCTGGCCTATGGCAAGCCGGTGATTGTCACTCCTGAAGATGGCCGCCTTGAGCCTAGAATGGCTGATATCACTCAGTCCGTTGGATCCTATACCAAGGCTATTATTGTCAATAGCCCCAGCAATCCATCAGGCGCCATATATTCCAAGACACTTATAGCAGAGCTGGTGACGTATTGCGAGAAAAAAGATATCTATCTCATCATGGATGACATTTACCACAAGTTGGTTTTTGATGGAGAGTCCTGGACATCGCCCTATCAATTTGCCAAAGTGAATGACGAGAAATCTAAATTGGTTATCGTAAATGGTGTTTCCAAAGCCTATGCCATGACTGGATTTCGAATCGGTTGGACGATTGCAAATCCCAGGCTCATTGAAGCCATGGTAAACATTCAGGCTCAGACCACATCATGTGCATCTGGTCTGTTGCAAGTAGCAGCCGTGGGAGCCCTCACAGGTGTCCAAAGTGGTGTGGAAAGTCTACGCACAACGTTGCAGAATAATCGCGATATCATGATCCGCGAGCTGCGTACTATGGAGGGTGTCCGTGTTGAGAAGCCCGGCGGAACTTTTTACTGTTTTCCGGATTTCAGCGCTTATGAAAAGTCAGCCGCCAAATTGAGCAAACTGCTTCTCGATAAAGTCCGCGTTGTGACGGTGCCTGGCAATGAATTCGGCATGGATGGCCATCTCAGGCTGAGTTATTGTGGAAGTATAAAAGATATTAAAGAGGGTGTGGAGCGCATTAAGTGGGCTTTGGATCCCAATGCTCCCAATGAGATCTATATCGGTGACCGTAAAATGATGAGGGACTGGTCATGAAACTTCACTTAGGTCTGGCGAGTCCGGCTGCTGCAGAGATGGTGGCCACTGCAAGTGATTATGGTCTGGATAATCATGGTTTGAAAAATCTCAATAATATCTATTGGAATCTGCATACAGCATCTTTGTATGAGGAGATCATTTTTCGCTCTGAAGGCAAGGTGGTCAATCAGGGTCCCATCCTGATGAATACAGGCAAACATACTGCCCGTGCTGCAAATGATAAGCTCGTGGTCAAGGAAGCCTCGACTATCGAAGATATCTGGTGGGGTGAATACAATCGACCTTATCCCGAATCAAAATTCGCATCATTGTACTCGAGAGTGCAGGCCTATCTGCAGGGCAAAGATGTCTTTGTTCAAGACTGTCATGTTGGCGCCGATCCGGGATATAATTTACCCATTCGAATCATAACCGAGTATGCCTGGCACAGTCTTTTTGCCCGGAACATGTTTATTCCACTCCGTAAGCAGGAAGATCTTAAGCGCCACATTCCTGAGTTTACCGTTATTTCTGTTCCTAATTTTGTAGCTTCTCCAGAGCTTGATGGCACCAACAGTCCGACCTTCATTGCATTGAATTTCGAAAAGCGCATGGCCATCATAGGTGGAACCGAATACGCAGGCGAAATAAAGAAGTCGGTGTTTACCGTCATGAATTACCTGTTACCCAAACAAAAGGTGCTGTCAATGCATTGCTCTGCCAACATGGGCGCTGAGGGCGATACAGCTATTTTCTTTGGATTGTCCGGCACTGGAAAAACGACCCTTTCGGCCGATCCAAAACGTCACCTGATCGGTGATGATGAGCATGGTTGGAGTGATGATGGGGTCTTCAATTTTGAAGGTGGTTGCTATGCTAAAGTGATTCAGTTAAGTCCTGAGGCAGAACCTCAAATATTTGCCTGTACCGAGAAATTTGGTACCATTCTGGAAAATGTGATTTATGATCCCGTCACAAGGAAGTTGGATCTTGATGATGGGTCGCGCACTGAAAATACCCGCGCTTCCTATCCCTTGCATTTTATTGACAATGCTGTGCCGGAAGCCAGGGGCGGACACGCAAAAAACATTTTTATGCTGACCTGTGACGCCAATGGTGTCTTACCACCCATAGCCAAATTGTCACCCGATCAGGCTATGTACCACTTTATCTCCGGTTACACATCAAAAGTTGGCGGGACTGAAATTGGTCTTGGGTCGGAGCCTCAGGCTACTTTTAGTGCCTGTTTTGGTGGGCCATTTATGGTGCATCATCCCTATTACTATGCTCAACTTCTCAAGGAGCGGATTCAGAAGCATGACGTGGACTGCTGGTTGGTCAATACAGGCTGGACCGGAGGTCCATTTGGAATAGGTAAGCGTATGAGTATCCAACATACCCGAGCACTTCTGAACGCTGCATTGGAAGGGGATCTAAAAGATGTTGAGTTTCGGGTTGATCCTGTATTTGGATTTGAAGTTCCCAAAACGGGTAAGGGTGTCCCTGAAAAGGTGTTGGATCCCGCCCAGACTTGGCCCAGCAAGGAAGCCTACGCTGAAAAGTATGAGCAACTCGCCAGGCTCTTTATTGAAAATTTTAAAAAATTCATGGAGGGTATGCCTCCAGAGATCCTGAAAGCTGGACCAAAGCTGAAATAATAGAGTAAAGATAAACCGAATATATTCAAAGCGCGGATTCGAATCCGCGCTTTGTCGTATCAGGAGGAATTCTTGGAGAACGAAAAAACACCCTGTTTCCAAAAGAGCTGACTGCTTAAGAGCAGTGCAGTGCCGATACTGATATCCAACATGGCCACGGCCACCAAATAGGCATGGTGCCCCTGAGCAGTTCGGGAAAGAAAACCACCCGTCAAAATCATTAGGCCGAGGAAAAAGAAAAACTGGATGCGATAAAACTCCCAGATTTTTGGTGCTTTCAACCCATCAATTCGGGCGAGATTTTTCCGACAACTTCTTAAAAAGATGAACCGGGTCTTAACAATACCGACCAGAATACCGCCCATCCAGGCAAGGGTCTTCCCCCACTTCTCCGGCTCAAGTTCCTGGGCATCATTGGAAAGCTCAGCCCCTTTGGATAACAGAAAAAACACACCGCTATACCAGACCAGAGCAGCCAATAATTTAAGGGTATGGTGAGAAACATTCAGCATGACTCAAACTAAGCACAATAATTCAGGAGTAAAGAAAATCCGTTTACGGCAAGAGGATAAAAACTATCCCATTATGAAAGTGGAGCGGAGCTTTTATATTTAATCAAAAATAATCGACAGTATGGCTACGTTTTTTTAGAAATGTGATTACAATTACAGGGAATAACCGGGCAATACTATTTCCGAAGGACGAATCAATCGTCTATCAAAACATAGATACTTTCTGAAGGGATCAAAATCATGAACAATGAAATCCAAAAAATTGAGCAACAAATCTACACTTTAAACGAGAGACTTACTGAATTACGCAAGACAAGTCCGCTGGAAAGGGTCCAGAATTATACCTTTAAGACTCTGGAAGGTGAAACCACCCTGTTGGATCTGTTTGGCGAAAATGATAAATTGCTCATGATTCATAATATGGGTCAGGGTTGTCGCTATTGTATGCTCTGGTCAGACGGATTTAATGGCTTTCTCCCCCATCTTGAATCTACGATGTCGGTTACTCTGGTATCTAAGGATTCCCCTCAGATACAGCGTGAGTTTGCCAATTCACGGGGTTGGCGTTTCCGGCTGGCATCCCATGGTGGTGGTGATTACATCCGCGAGCAAACCGTTACGGAAGGTGAAATCAATGCACCGGGCGCAGTCTTTTATGAACGCGTCGGAGCTGAAATATTTCGCAAAAATTCCAGTGAATTTGGTCCAGGTGACATTTTTTGTTCAATGTGGAGCTTACTGGGATTGGCTGGAATGGGCGAGGCAGAGTGGACACCTCAATATAATTACTGGCAGCGGCCCTTAAAAATGGATGATGGTGGTTTGAACGTTTTGTGAGCTTTTCGGGAGCAGGTCGAAAGGCTGAAGGTCTCAGACGGAGAGCCTTAAATTTAGGTTATTGAATTCCTGGCTAGGGATTAGAAAAAGAGAGATTGCTTCGTTGCTGCGCGCCTCGCAAAGACGGCATTGGGCTAAGGTGCGGCTAACCCAAGTTTCAGCTTTCCAGTTTCAAACTGTTACAGTGGGAATTCCACGTATTCTGTGCCTTTGCCTTATTCATGGAATTCGTGTCTAAGCATGAGTAAAAGAGGGATTGCTTCGTTGCTGCGCGCCTCGCAAAGACGCAATCAAGAAAAAGTTCGTCGATATTGCTCCATGATTTCAGAGACCGATTGAATTTCCTTGATGCCTGAAACACTTTTTCCAGCCTGTAGAAAATGTTGATATGTTCCGGCCTTGTCACGGTCCTGCTTTAGTGTCCTGAAAGACCGTAACGAATAAAACATACGCATATATTTTTTGGTTCTTGACCCCTTTAACATCCAGCGAGCAAAAGGTCCAGCCTGGACCCCCATTTTCTTGATATAATCAGTTTCGATCACTGATACTGGAACTCCAGATAATTTATCTGTAAGGACGATTTGCGATTCGTCTGCATTGAGAATCGCTTGTTTATAATCGGAGTGGGCAGTGCATTCGCTACTGGCTATAAAGCGGGTTCCCATTTGAATCCCGGCATACCCCAGGTCAAGCATGGCTTTGAGTTCCGTGGGGTCGCTCATCCCACCAGCACAAATCAAAGGCTTACCATAATCTATTAAATTCTTGAAGAGCTGATCGGCACTCTCAGTCCCCGCATGCCCACCAGCGCGATCATTGACACAAATCAGCCCATCCACGCCGCCATCCAGCGCTTTTGCAGCCCATTTTCGGTTGGTGGCATTATGGTAAACCTGTCCAGCGTTTGCATGAACTTTTTCAGCAACAAAACGTGGATTTCCCAGAGCAGTGACAAAAAAGGTGACACCTTCCTCCAGGGAAATATCCAGCCAGGATTTTATACGGTCGAGATATCGGGATGAACTTGACTCAATCAAAAGATTGACCCCAATCGGTTTGGAAGTCAAACTGCGGATATAGCGTAAACCGGCTCGGAATTCGTAGCCATGGACGTAGGTAAGACTCAAAGGCTGGACCACGCCTAAGCCCCCAGCTTCAGAAACGGCAGCCACCAACTCTGGATTTGAGCAGGGATACATGGCACCCCCAATAATGGGTAGCGCAATATCAATATCCTTGCAGAATTTTTGGGATGCGGTTTGAATATCCCCCCCGAGCTTCATTTTTTTGTTTCGTAGACTTTCTTGATTTTTTCGGATCGCATAAAATAGCCGCTCCAGGCAGAAAAGAGGGAAACCGCTCCCATAATAAACAGGAGGCGCCCCCAGTCGTCGCCTGTGGCGATTCGAATCTGGATGTAATGATAGGCGCCATATAGCCAGACCAGGGCTGACAAATAGGCAATCACTTCCAGAGTAGCAAGTACCCACTTCTGTTTGATAAAAAGCAGGAAGGGCACAAGCAGGACGAGGAGTGCTAAGATGTCATGGTTTGCTCGGGAAAAATGTGCGGCCAGAAGGATGATCATAAAACAATAGACGATGATGCGAAGGATCATTTTTAAATTCCTATAACGAGGGATTAGGGCAGATATCTACCAGAAATCACCCGCGGATCACCATTATAGTCCTGGATAATTTCGAGATTATGAAAGCCTTTTTCAGTAAAGATATTCAAGACGGCTTTTTCCTGTGCCAAGCCACCGAATTCGAACAAGAAGTGACCACCAGGAACCAATAACTCAGGCAGGATATCTGCAAACCGATGATAGAATGTGAGACCATCACCATCAGCAAATAAAGCCAGGTGAGGATCAAACTCCAGGACCTCTCGCTGAAGGTGTTCTTTTTCGGCGGGTGAGATATAGGGCGGATTGGACACAACCAGATCAAACCGATCTTTCAGATTAGGAAGTGTTTCAAGAATATTAAGCTCCCGAAAGACGACCCTGGTCTGATTGAGCAAGGCATTTCCTTTCGCCATTTCAAGAGCTTCCAGGGAAATATCCACACCCAAGACCTGAGATTTTTCAATGTCCTGGGCCAGGGCAATGGCAATACAACCACTTCCTGTCCCGATATCTAATATCCGTGGCTCAGATTTGAATTTAAGGGTCAGGGCCTTCTCCACCAATATTTCTGTTTCCGGCCGCGGGATCAATGCGGCTGGCCCTGTTTTTAGCGTCAGATTCATGAAGCCCACTTCACCCAAAATATGTTGAAGGGGTTCTCTGGTTCCACGACGACGGATATGCTCTCGATAGCGATCCAGTTCAGCACTGCTCATGGGTCGATCAAAATAGAGATAAAGCTCAAGTCGATTTTTCCCTAAAACATCCCCGAGCAGGAATTCGGCATCAAGCCGGGCATCGGGAACGCCCTTTTTTTCCAGAAAGTCAGAACTTGACTTGATAATGTCTAATACACGCCAAATAGTCATAGGGTTATAATAGCTTTTAAGGGTTGATTGTTAAGGACAAAATAGGAGAAAGTGACCCGGATTGACAACTCTTTTTTTCCAAATCAAAACCAGTTTGAATCAGATTAATTATCTAAGATAATATTGATCAGTGAGACAAGATCTGAGACATCGATAAATGTATCAGCATTCACATCCCCGGTTTCGGACTGCTGTTCACTGGGATTTAATTCACCAATGATGATATTTACCAGAATAATGATATCACTAATGGAATTATTACTATCAAAATTGAGGTCGCCTGGGAGATACTGTGAAAAAATCCGAACATAGTTTGGTCTCGTTTCGGTCTGTAGCGAACCCAGATTATCAAGAACGGAAAAGCTGACATCATAAAACCCGGGCTGCGTATAAATATGCAGAGGATTTTGTTCGATACTCTGCTCACCATCGCCAAAATCCCAAGCCCACCAGCCCACCAGTCCTGTAGAAGCGTCCATGAATTGAATCTCTGTATCGACTAATGCTATTGTGGCACTGGCATTGAAGTTCAGACTCACGGGATCAGAATCGTTGTAGATGGTTTCCACATACTCGACGGAAAGATCTGGAGCAAGGGTGGCGTTACCGAGCTGCAGAAAATAAAAATCATTAGGCGTTGAGATCACCGCAGAAGGGGTCGATTGCCAATCTGTCCACTCAATGATGTGCACATCATCGAACCAGCCATAACCATCCCCAGCTGTAGGCATGTCTGTATTCAGCCGGACATCGAAATACGCTGCATTGGCGGGAGGGGTTGTCTCTTTATGAAAGGTGGTCCAATCATTGGTTCCGTTAAAACCCGATGTCAGGGTGTGGGTCGCCAAAACAGATGTGCTGGTCCGGCCAGAATAATATCTCAGCTCAACAGTGACATTATTGGCATTCTGGGTTTTTAATGAGCCAGAGATATGGTGGGTTTTGCTGCCGTCAAGGCGAATCCGGTTTTCTAGATTTGTGATCACATTGTCACCGGAGCTTGATGTGCGATGTTGACCGATTGATTGAGCTCCCGTGTACGCTTCTGTCAGATCAAGCCATTCATCACTGCCGTTAAGATTCCACTCACTGGCACCTTCATTTTCCATATTCCCAAACCAGAGTAATTCGCGACCCAAGCGATAGGTCCAGCCAGTTCCAGTCGGTGAGGAAAGCGCTGAAAGACTGCCGATCTCATGTATGTCCAGAGGATCAGAAACCCAGGTCGTTCCCTCCAGGTGCTGCTCGAAAGCGCGACGGTTTTGAATCTCGCTACGGGGCATTGACAGAGTATCCAGCCAGATGAAAGCGCTGGTGTTTTCTCGGTCTACATAGAGATAGGTATCCAAAGCTCGAGATTTATCTGCAAGATAATCTAGCAGATGGATTCCAAGTGCCCCTGTCGCCGGAACGGGGATATAATCATCAATATAGATAGGAGTGACTGAATAAGCGGAAAATCCAGAAGCATCCACTTCGGCATTCAGGATGACAGATGGAAATGTTTCTGAGTAGCTCAGATCGAAGACATAATTTCCAAGTGAATGGGCAATGAGTTTGGAATTATAGACTTCAAAACCTTGGATAATATGAGGATGGTGTATCACCACCAGATCAGCCCCGGAATCGATGGCGAGATGACGGATCTCACGGTCCCAGAGATGGGGCACATCAAGAAGGGGTGAGTAATTTTCGTCTTCAGCGCTATTTTCGGCTTGATCCATGTTAGAAATTAGCTCACGTGGGGCGACCCAGTCCTCCACGGGAATGTCGGCGCCAAATTGAATCCCATCATATCCAGTGCCGGGCGCGGTTGAATATTCACTGCCAGCATGCATTTCCATCACCACCAGATCGGCCACCTCACTGACAACATTTATTTGCTGTGACAAGTAGTAGGGAGTCAAATAGGCAAAACCGGGTTTGTTATAGCCGGCGTTCAAGTATGGCTGTGAATTATTGTACTGGCCTGTCCGGTCACAATTGGCCAGCCAGGCAATAGAGACTCCTTTGGTGTTGGTAAAAACCGGCTGGTAGGCTTCATCACTATCCATACCAGATCCAGAGAATAAAATGTTGTTTTGAATCAAGGCATTCTGAGTTTCCAACAAGCCCGTGGCTCCATAATCAAGGGTATGGTTGTTGGCCAGGGAGACAAGATCAATCCCGGCTGCAGCGATCCCGGCTACATATTCAGGTCGACCCTTGAAAACGACTGACTTGGTAGGATGCTCTACCCCTTCGATGGTCATGCTACATTCAAGATTGGCGATGCTAAGATCAGCTGCATTTCCCAGCAGCTCAAGCGTCGGCTCAAAAATTGCCGAAACACCTCCAGTTTCTAAAATACCACCAGCGTCTTCGTAATGTCTGGCAATCATAATATCGCCCACAAAATTCAGCGTCAAGGGGAAGCTGTTCGGTCCTGGATCAACTGTAATTTCCGTCCTGGCCTGTCCCAGATTTCCTGCTTCATCCATCACCTGCAACAAGACAGAATAGACATGATCATCTTCAACCAGGAAGCTGTGCTGAGGTGCTAACTGTGTGCTGGTTTCCCCATCACCAAAGCTCCAAAGAAAAGTGTGATAATCGCTGTCAGCGTCAGTGACAAGGGCATTAAAACTGACATCGACACTGCGTTGATGTGAACGATTCCGATAAATCCCTCCCTGTGAATGTGTGATTTCAACTTGTGGGGCGAAGGGAATAGAATTGGTAATATCAAATAGTTCATCGAAATATACTTTGGCAGTGTGATCCGAATCTCGATCGTTGATATAAACAATACTGGTGAGCTGTGGATTATACTCAAAACGGGCAAGCCAGTCATCACCGATGGGTAGGCGGTATATATTCCAGGTATCTTCTGGAAAGTAGCCCTGGTAAACCGTTACCCACGCATTTATATCGAGTTGTTCAGACCCGTCCAGGGCATAATAAAGGGTGTTTAGCGAATCCTGGAAGGCTATCCCCTGGATTTCTCCCGGGTCATCGATATAAGCGGCAATTTGAAAAACAGAACCGGGGTAAACTGAATGAGCTTCAATGGTTTGTGTTTTCCAGGTGTTACCCCAGAGGGTCAACGAGTAGTCTGTATTCATAAACGTTCTCGTCTCGGAAAGCGCCCACAGGGAGGGGTCAGAATCTTCATCCATATACGAGGTAAGTTCAAGCTCCCCGGAATTAAAATTTTCTAATACAAATAGGGGCTCATGACCAGGCAGGGTGTTATTGAGAACCGCGCCAGGTGGACTGAGATTTAAAAAATGATCCTGTGCGTCAAGTCTAAAGACATAGCTTTCAGCAGGATCAAGATTTATCATCATAAAGCTGTTTGTACGTGGGTCTGCGAAAGAAATATTTGTGCTGGCATCGATTAGGGGTGAGTTTTCATTAAGACTGTCTGTATCATAAAAAAGCCGATAGGTCCGATGATTGGTATCAAAGACAGGATCCCAACGCAAACTGACATAACTCTGGCCGTCAAATTCCACTCGCCAGTTGGGGATTTCAGGTGGCGGGGTTAGATCAGGAATATCCCAGTTATCCAGATAGGCTTCCAGCGCATCAATAAAAGGTTGGTAGTAATCCAATAGGATACTGTAATTTTCGTAAGAGCTGGGGTAATTTCCGGCGTAAAGCTCTGCCAGAGGCATTTCCAGGTCTTGAAATAACATGGGCTTTTCAAAAAATTCGATCTGCACCCAGGGCTCATAAACCCCATTGTTGTTAAAAAAGGGTCGCAAATAATTCATCTGTACACCCGTGTTGGGTCCCAGCAGCGTTGACGTGTGCGGTACATCATAGTTCTGCTCAGCGCCGTGATAAAGGAAGCTGCCGCTATAATGGACCCGATAATAGGCATCAACACGCTCGGATTCATGAGCGCCAAACTGTCCTGCGGCGATGGGATACTCGGTCGTGAAGTTTACAAGATCGAAATTGTCATCAGAGATATCGCGAATCGGCTTATTGGCATTGGCAGCATCATAGCCTCCAGAAAGGACAATGCTTTGGAAATTCCTATGGGCAGTATTGTCATCGAAGCTATGGGTATGCAGCACCAGTGGTGAATGGGGACCAATTTGTATGAGCGAATCACAAAGCACTTCATGAAAGATCTGGAATACAGTATTGCTGTTCCGGGAAGGATCGGAGCGTGATTTCTCGTTATTATAGGATGAGATACCTGACCATTTGACTTCTCGGCCAGCCCCGGAAATCGCTAAACCAAAGGCATCGGTCTGAAGAAACATTTCTACCCCCAGGTAGGGAGCAATAAAATCGTCACAGGGGTGGGGTACTTCAACCAGAACCTGTTGTCGACTGGCTGCAGGGTTAATGATGAATAAGCCCCAACCGTTGGCAAAACTACCTATGACCTCATCCCCAATAATCTCTGGTTGATTCGCATCACTATAGGACAGATCAAGTTGCTCGCGAATCATATAGAATGTTCTGCTATACTCTACGTCTTCAAATTGAACTAGATCGTAGTGAAACGTTGCCATGGAGTCCCTCAACATTTCATGTGCGCTTACCAGATCATTTTCCAAAAGGGCCTGGAAGATGTTTCGCCAATGGGTCAAAGCATAAGAGGACTCATCGATGATTCGATAAGTGCCAAAGCCATCCGTCTGAACATCAATCCAGTCAGGGGCATATTTATTGTAACCAGCATTGGCAATTCCTTCAGAAATGTGACTTACATAGTTATCGTAGGCTGTTGTCGGTAAGTTACCCCCAATAAATTCGCGAAGGCTTCCAGATTCAAATACTATTTCAGCATTTGCGGCAACTGTTAAAAGGAGCGAAAAAGTAAAAACAAAAAATTGATGTCTGGAGTGAATAATCACAATGGGCGAAAATTAAGCTGTACAAGGCGAAGTGGTTACAATCAATATCTAACGATTTCAGTTTATCTTTATCTATCCTAAATGGGTTAAGCTGTCTCCAAAGCCTTGATTTACAGTAATTTTACTATAGTAACCCCTTGTAAAAAGCTATTTTGAGCGGTCCTTTTATAGAAAGATGACACTTTACATGGGGGAATCTCCGTTTAAACTGTAAAGACGACGAAATATGTTATGATTAGCCTTTGAATTAGGAGATAATATGAAACACGAATTACCAGCCTTGCCGTTTGCCCAGGATGCTTTAGCACCTGTCATTTCTGCAGAGACACTTGATTATCATTATGGTAAACACCACAATGCCTATGTAACCAATTTGAATAATCTGGTCCCTGGGACCGAGTTTGAAAACTCAACCCTGGAACAAATCATTTTGAAAGCTTCAGGTGGTATCTTCAACAACGCTGCCCAGGTTTGGAACCATAGCTTTTATTGGAACTGTCTATCACCAAAGGGTGGTGGAGCACCATCAGGTGATCTTGGTGCAGCTATTGATGCTACTTTTGGATCTTTTGACACTTTTAAAGCCAGCTTTACCAAAGCTGCAGCCACCAATTTTGGTTCTGGCTGGACCTGGTTGGTAAAAAACGCCGATGGCTCTCTAGCCATTACTTCTACAAGTAATGCTGGAAACCCAATGACCTCTGGGTTAACAGCACTATTGACTGTTGATGTCTGGGAACACGCATACTATGTAGATTACCGC
>JABMOT010000052.1 GCA_013202385.1 Fidelibacterota bacterium | reverse complement strand
GAACTCCCGATAAACGAAACTATTATTTGATTGTTATTTGTGATTGAATTCTCTGTGTTGATCAGTGATTGAAGTGGATATTGAGACACGCGAATAGCCAGCCGTTTGACAACAACTTTTTGGAGCGAATCCAGGCCTGGATAATTCGGCTCAATCATGATCAAAAACTAACGTCCACCTTGGCTTATTACAACGCTCAATGACATCTGACATCATTTATTTTTCACAAGTATTGGATTAAGCAACTATTGAGCCGCACGCTTCCTGTTCAGCCATTTTCCTGATATTATTTGAGAAAACTTTGACCCTTTAAAAAATATTTTTTGAGTTTGTTTTGAGCTTCACCAAAAACAGTGTGAACGGGATAGTTTCCATGTTTGTTCAGGTTACCAGCTTTAACCCCTGTGAGCAGCTCAATGCCTTCACTGATTGTGCTTACTGACCAGATATTGAATTTTCCAGCTTCCACAGCATCTTGAACATTTGGCATGAGCATAAGGTGGTCTACATTTGCAGCAGGAATGATGACACCTTGATCACCAGTCAGTCCGCGAAGCTCGCATAGATGGAAAAAGCCTTCAATCTTTTCATTGACACCACCGATTGCCTGGATTTCACCCCATTGGTTCACAGATCCAGTAACAGCCATCCCCTGCTTGACAGGAAATCCTGATAGGGCGGAAAGGATTACATAGATCTCAGTCGAACTGGCGCTATCACCATCAATACCACCATAAGATTGTTCGAAGGTCAGTGTAATTGTAAGGGAAAGTGGAAAATTTTGTGCGAAGGTCTGACCCAGGAAACCGTTGATGATCAGATTGCCCTTATCATAGGTTTTACCAGAAAGTTTCGCTTGAGTCTCTACAGCGATGATCCCAGGTGTTCCCATATAGGTGGTTGCAGTAATTCGTGATGGCTTTCCGAAGGAATTATCGCCCATGGAATAAACTGCCAGTCCATTAATCTGTCCAACGCGTTCGCCGGAAACATCGATCATGGTGGTTTCACTCTCAATGCTTTCCCAGACTTTTTCTTCATAGAGGCTTCCTCTGAAGTGCTTCTCAGATTGAGCCTTGCCCACGTCATTAGGCTGAACATAGCGACGGTGTTCTTTTTTTGCCCAATAGGCGGCCTCCGTAATAAGTCCTACCAGGGTGCCAAACTGGAGAGAAAGTTTACTTTTGTCTCCTGCCAGCCGAGAGCTGTATTGAATAATTTTTGTTGCTGCCTGGGGTGTAAAATGGGGCAATCCACCTTCCCTGCAAACTCGAGCGATAAACTGACACAATAGTTGCTCGTTCTGAGCATTTCGCGTCACCTCGTAGTCAAAATCAGCCCTAACTTTGAAGGTTTTATTGAATGCATCATCTACTTCTTGCAAATATTGAAAATAATCAGAGCGACCGAGAAGGATCACATTAATATCCAGTGGTATTGCTTCTGGTTTAAGGGAAGTCGTTGATGAAAAACCAAATTGCTCATTTACATCTTCAATCTGGAGCGATTTGTCTTTCAGGGCTCGCTTTAAAGGTTCCCAGACATGGGCATTTTGCAAAACGCTTTGAATATCTAGAATTAAAAATCCGCCATTGGCCTGTAATAACGCCCCTGCTGTGATCATGGTAAAATCACTATACCATCCGCCCATAATCGCCTTTTTGCCAATTCTACCAAAAACATTATAGTAAGACGGATTCGAATCGATGACGAGTGGAGCGCCCTTTTGGCTACTATTGTCCACCAATAAATTCACTTTGTAGCGTTGCATCAAGGCTTTCTGGACTTGTTGAGGTGTGGCACCTTCTTCATCCGTTTGGGCGCCGTCCATTCCAACAAACGCCTGAACGTGTTCAGCAATATCATTGCGAACATCATCCACATATTTGAGTAATCCGTGATTGCCTGCATAATTTTCCAGCAAGCGACCGATACGGTGTTCAACCGTGTCCTTTGCGATTTTTTCCTGTAATTGTTCTACTGCAGTTTCACGCTCCTCTTCGAGCTCGGTCATGTCTCTTAAGGCTTCCCTTAAATGATCCTGGATGAGACTGATATGCTCATTGATATCTGCCTGCTCCTTTTTTGAAAGATTGGCGAAAACCTCTTCGCTCATGGGTTGGCCATCCTTCAACGGAATGGTCTGAAACCCTGCTTGAGATAGTGTGAGCTGAATGTTATGCTCAGCTGCTTCCACGTTTACAGCGGCAATGATTTCTTCACGACCTGTATCAAATTCCGCAGTGATTTCTTTCTTTCGTTTTGCATACAGTTCACCTTTGAAGACCTTGGGCAAATCTGTACTCAAGCTGGTGATTAAGCGTTTCATTTGCTTTGAGAATTTTGTGCCTTCTCCCGGGGGTAACTTGAAAACCCTGGGATGATATTCATCTCGAAAGTTAAATACCAGGATCCAGTCTGGGGGTACCGGTCTGGCCTCAGCGAATTTCTGAACAAGGTTTGTTACAATTGTATTTTTTCCGGTTCCAGGCAAACCACCTACAAAAACGTTATAGCCAGGTGCCAGGAGCTCAAGTCCAAACTCAAGGGCACGTACAGCCCTTTCCTGACCTATTACTTCATTTAGGCTTGGGAGTTCTGAAGTCGACTTGAATGTCAAAGCCTCCTCAACTGCAGCTCTAGAAAGATCCTCTCTTGTAAGTTTTTTCATGGTCTAATCCTGACATTAGTTAGCGGTGGAGCGATGATTCCGTAGTGTTTGAGTTATAATATCTATATGCACGCTGAATAATCAGCGTCTCCAAGATAAGCCATTTTTTTTAGTGTACCGCCATTAATTCCAGAGCAAGTAAGCGAATATTTTTTATTCCTGATCTTATTAAACTTGCAGGACTCTTTTCATTGGATATGAAATTGCTCAATGAATCATCCCTCCTAAAATCGAAGCCAGAAATAAATGTACTAATCAGGAGCATTCTGTATACATTTTCGGAGCCACCTAAGGGGAGTTTATGACACTATTGACGCATACAGAAGCTATTAATCCTGCCACCGGAGAGTCCCTGGGCAATATCCCGCAGAACAATATCTCAGATATAAAAGAATCTGTTAAAAAAATCAAGCTCGCTCAGATCGCCTGGGCTCACCTATCTTTTTCAGAACGTGGCAAGTATCTCCGCCAAATGCAGCAACATCTGGTTGCCCATGGTGAGGAATACGCGAGGGTAATCACTGCCGACAATGGCAAAACCCTGGCAGATGCATATATGACTGAGATCTCGTCAGCTGTGCTGGCATTCGATTATTACATCAAGCATTCATCCCGCGTATTGCGCCCTCGACGCATCAAAGGTTCCCACATATTCAGTCTCTTTACCAGAAATCGTCTTCAACACGTTCCCCTGGGTGTCATCGGGATCATTTCCCCCTGGAATTATCCCCTTGCCATTCCCATGCATGAAATACTCATGGCTCTCATGTCTGGCAATGGCGTTCTCTATAAAGCCGCATCGGAAACCCAAATGGTGGGACAAATCATCCAGAAAATAATAGATGCCGGTGAACTACCTCAGGGTCTGTTTATTCAGGTGAATGTTCCTGGACGAATGGCCGGTGACGCTTTCCTGGAAGCCGGTATTGATAAACTGTTTTTTACTGGCAGCGTTTCAGTTGGTAAGCAACTCATGGAGAAGGCGGCTAAGACCCTAACGCCTGTATCATTAGAGCTTGGGGGTAACGACCCTATGATTATCTGTGCTGACGCAAACCTCAAGAAAGCTGCTAACGGAGCTATCTGGGCTGGCCTCTCAAATTCAGGTCAGAGCTGTGCCGGTATAGAGCGCATCTATGTTCACCGAGATGTCTACAAACCTTTCTTGAAAATCCTCAAAAAAAAGGTTGAAAAATTGCGAGTTGGCGATCCTGCCAAAAAAGAAAATCATATCGGGGTTATGACCACTTCTAGACAGCAAGAAGCTGTGCGCAAAACCCTAAAACAAGCCCTGGAACAGGGGGCAGAAGTAGCAGCCATTTCACAAATTGACGAATCTGTGGATCAGGCTTTACCAGCAACAGTTCTCGTTGAGGTGAATCATCAGATGACCGTGATGCGCGAAGAGACCTTCGGGCCTGTTCTAGGTGTGATGCCCTTCAAAAATATTGATGAAGCAATCGATCTGGCCAACGATTCTGATCTCGGTCTTACAGCCTCAATTTGGACGAAAAATCATCGACTGGGACGTAAAATAGCAGCTGAACTGGAAGTTGGTGTGGTAACCATTAACAACCACTTGATTTCTCACGGCTTCCCCAATCTCCCCTGGGGTGGATTCAAGCAAAGTGGAATAGGTCGTACCCATGGGGAGCTCGGTCTGCTGGAAATGACTGAACCCCGGGTTATTGTAAATGATTACCTACCTCTGAATAAACAATTTTACTGGACACCTGTACCTGGATTTGTATATCGCAGATGGGTGGGGTTTTTCATGATGGTTGGCGGAACCTGGCAATTCAAAATGAGAGGTTTCCTCAAATTGATCTTTGGCATCAGAAAGCTATAGTGCAGTCCATGAGCATTGAAAACAAGGAGTGTCGCTAAAGTGGATACAGCGAGTACACTCAATGTTTTTGATACATGGAGTCGATCAGCGCTTTAAATTTCTCATTGATCTGCTTGCGTTTGAGTTTCAAGGTTGGGGTAATCTCGCCAGCTTCCATAGTGAATGGTTTTGAAAGCAGTTTGAATTTTTTAATGGTCTCATACTGAGCAAGCTTTTGGGAGTGATGATCGATTCGCTCTCTGAAAAAATCGATAACATGGGGATGATTTATCAACTCCTCATTATTCTGGAATTGAATTTTCTTTTTATGGGCCCAGGCTTCAAGACTTTCAAAGGCCGGGACCACCAGAGCGCTAATAAAATTACGCTTGTCGCCAATAGCAATGATCTGTTCGATGTAAAAATCTTTACCCACCAGGGTCTCAATATTCAGTGGAGCTATATTTTTCCCTCCCGAGGTGATGATCAGATCTTTAATTCTGTCTGTAATTTTTAAATACCCATCTTCGTCAAATTCACCGATGTCGCCGGTGTTAAACCAGCCATCAACAATGGCTTCTGCGGTGGCAGCCTTATTGTTGAAATATCCCTTCATAACCTGGGGACCTTTGACCTGAATTTCTCCGTTATTGGCAATTCTAACCTCACAATTGGGCACCAGCTTTCCAACAGTACCAAACTTGAAATTATTCGGTGTATTATACGAGACCATGGGTGATGTTTCAGTCAGCCCATATCCCTGACAGATGAGCAGACCACAGGCCAGAAAAAATTCCTCAATCGTTTTTTCAAGCGGTGCGCCACCTGCCGAAAAGAAGTTTTTCTTCCCGCCAACCGCAGCCCTGACTTTTGAGAGTACAAGCAGATCATAAAATTTATGTTTGATGCTTAGTCCCAATCCTGTGGGCTGATTTCTAAAACTTCGGTTGTTGTATTGTGTACCCACAACGATAGCACGATTGAACAGGAATTTCTTTAAACCAGAGGCATTTTCCTGACTATTCATCACACTGGCATAGATTTTTTCATAGAGTCTGGGGACTGAAACCATGGCGGTGGGCTTAATCTCCTGCATGGTTTCAATTACCTTTTTAGGATCTTCCAGATAGGTGTGGGTTGCTCCCTTGAGATACACATAGTAGGACCACATTCGCTCATAAACGTGGCTTAAAGGCAGAAAACACAGGGATGTGTCCGCGCTGGTAACGTTAAAATTTGCATCCACAGCTTCAAACTGGTGAAACAAGTTGCCATGTGACAACATCACACCCTTGGGGTTTCCAGTTGTACCTGATGTATAGATAATCGTGGTCACATCATCGATTTTGATCTGCCCAGAACGGTGGTTCATCTCCGAAATATATTCTGACTGATCCTCAACATTCATGAAGTTTGAGAATGGGGTTGTAAATGATGTGTCTATTTGCAGACCCGTTTCATAGATAACCACCTGAAGTGGAATACCTTCAGACCGTATGGCTGCCAGGTTTTGATACTGTATGTCATTCCCGGCAAAGATGAGCTTAATCCGGGCATCATTAATAATGAATTGAGCTTGTTCTTTGGTGTTGGTGGCATAAATGGGCACTGAGATTGCACCGACAAGGATACACGCAAAATCAGTTACTGCCCATTCATAACGATTCGCAGAAAATATTCCAACTGAATCGCCTTTTTTCACACCGGCTTTTATCATTCCACAAGCCAATCTTCTAATTTGCTCGCCAAATTCACGATACGTCAAGGTAGCCCAGCAATTATTAACTTTATAGCGAAGGGCCAGGTTGTCGCCGTACTCTGCTATTTTTATGGTGATCATCTGTCCGATATGATCATAATTCATTCGTCTTTCCTCTACGTATTCATTTCATCCATTTGAAGTTAAACCTTAGCCTGTTTTAGGCGTTTCATCAGTTTTGCAAAGACCTTTACAGCAAAAGGATTCTCACCCCCATCCAGTGGCATTTGTCCTTTTGAGCTGTACAAACCCGTCATCATTTTCAGCACTTCTTTCTTGATCATACGTCGAAAGGGGAGTTTGGCAATCATGCCATACATGGCTGCGTTTCCCTTTACGGCCAGATCTGGATTCGCCCGCACCGCTTTTACGGCATCGCTAAGATCTGACAGATATTCATCCGTGATTTTAACATGTCCTGGAACCACCATCACATGGAGACCTTCTGGACGTTGCAAGCG
>JABMOT010000051.1 GCA_013202385.1 Fidelibacterota bacterium | reverse complement strand
ATAAAACGGATGACTATTATCATCCCGAATCTGATTCCGGAATTCATCCATACGACGCTGATCTGCATATTCCGTGGCCTGTGGCAAAGGAGCATCATATATTGTCGGAAAAAGATGAGAAACTCCCACTATTAACTGAATTGACTAAACTCTAATGGCAGCTCGCATCATTATTCTGAATCAGAAAATAGCTCCTGAACTACTCAGATCCCTCTGTAATGAGATTTTCACCAGCTTTATAAAATTTGTGGCAGATACGCGTAGAGGACTCCTGGCAGTGGGTGGTGAAATGCATGCCGATGCGGAACAAGAACTCCTTGAAAATGGATCTCATCAATCGGACCTGTGGGGTGGTAACTTTTATCCCGACGAAGCACCTGCCCAGCGAGTAGAATTTACCTCCTTTATTAATATCCGACCCAGAGATGGCAATTCATCGATGCAGGTGGAGAATGCAGCACTCCAAATACAGATCACAAACCTTTGCTCAAAATTACTTTTGGATCCTGATGACGGTCTGGCATAAAAATCTGGAAGCTCGCTTTTCTACTTTGCCAACTCACCAGCAAATTATTATGGTAGCCAATGAGCTCAATCGTGCCAACCATCATCAGAATAATCCTGCCGAATATAAAGCCAGTCTGGAACGTGCGTTGGAGCTTATGGATTTCATCATCGACGATAGGACCAAGTGGGGTAGAAAATACCGTGAGTTGTTACGAGCACGCCAATTTATAGCCATGCAGTATCTCAACGTTGAGACCTTCAAAGAGACCAGCCTCCTGCAGCGAACCCTGATCCAGCTGGACCCAGTCGCTTCATCCATGCTTATAGTTTAGCCAGCCGATAGAAACCCCTGGGAAATGAATAGGTGTCAGATTCAAAAGTATTACCCATATCCAGATTTTACATTTCCCCCCCCTTGTCATTTGTTACTCGTCACTAGTCACTGTACCCCGGAACCCCGCATTTTGCGGCGGCTATCAGCGGGACGTCACTTCTAACTTCCGACATTCCCTGGCCTTTACCCATTGAAGAGCATCTCCTCTCTGGTAAAGATTTATTGCCTCCATTCCTTTCAACATGATACCTGGTCACTGAGTGATCGCTTAGCGATTGTACCGAAGTGTCGACTTTCTGACTTTGGACATTCGACCCCGCTTCTTATCTTCTCCCATGTTCACGGCAATAAATAATTGGATTTCCTCCCAACTCTCAAACTTCCAAACCCCCAAACTCGTCACGCGTCACCTGTCACTAGTTACCAGTCTTTTAATTTTTAACTTATCACTTTTAACTATCCAATCTTGCGGCCTGGACATCGAAGACCCAACCCCTCCATCACCGCCAGTCTGGGTTCAAAAATCGCTCCCCGGGGAATGGCCTGAGCATGGAATTGATGCTCATGAGTCGGGAGGGATTTTTTTGGAGTGGGAGCTCAACCCAGACATTGAAAATATCGCAAAATACATGATTTTCAGAGCTCAATACTACGATTTGCTCGACAGTCTGGGTGACTTTCGATATCTAACATCAATACCGAGTTCATCAATTCTAAAGCCAGAGCACATCGATGCTACCGTACTTCCGGGTTCAATATTTTACTATCGATTAAGAGCCATTGATGCGTCTGATAATCAGAGTAGCTACTCTGATTCAGTAGCTTATTCCAATTTTCTTCCAGTGAGAGAGGAAACCATGCAGCCCAATGGTCCCAACGAACTTCTGGGTGAGGACAGACGGTTGTCCTGGGCCTACGATTATCATATGCACCTGGAGAGATATTGTATAACCATATTAGATATTGAAAATAATTTAATCTTTCGCGATATATCAAATCCAAGTAGCTATGTTGGTGGTGCACAAACCTGGTCCATACCTGATCAGGTCGTATTCAATAGTGATGAACAGTATAAATGGCGCGTGGACTTGGAAGCAAATATCACTAACGGCTACGAAGCTGCAGGAGCTGAATCACCCTGGGCAACCTTCAAATATGGTGAAGGGTAAGCTCTCCTTTCGCTGGGACCCAGGGCATCCTGCTCTTGACATTAACTTTGATATGTACAAATAAGCAAAAAAACACCTGCTCGAATCTTCTAGCGGATTAGATTCAGCGGCTCTAAAATGACTGATTAAGTAGTGCTATGGAATGATGATCAAAAACGAAAGTGGTATTTGTTAAAAATTAAATCTTGAATGACCAATAGCTAGAAAACATAAGTGAGCAGCAATGAATGAAATGAAAAACAACATTCTACCTAATCAGGATATAAATCATGAGGATAAAATTGACATAAAGGAAATATGGCGAATTGTTCGTAGTTATCGTAATTCCATTGTATCTATCTTCAGCGTGATAATAATTCTTACTATTTATATAACGCTCACGACTCCCCCTGTGTGGCGTGCTACGACCGTGGTTATGCTAAAGGAGAATGGTGCTGATCCAAGTTCTTTCGTATTTGATTTTGGCATGAATAAATCACAACAACTTTTAAAAAATGAAATTGAGATACTGAATAGCTACAATCTTCATGAGCGAGTCATCAACTCTCTCATTAGCGATAGCAGTGCCGAGGCACTCGCACTATTTGGAACCCGGTATGTGCGGAAGCGCTATCGCCTTCAAGATTATTTCATGGAATGGATCAGGCCGACCACTGACTCTGCATCGACCACAAATTTTCAGGATTTCACAAAACGTATCAGAATTGTTGAAAAGCTCCGCAGAAATACCACCATTTCCACCGTACGTGATACCGATGTTTTAAAAATAGCGGTAACCTCAAGTGATTCTTCAGACGCAATATTTTTGGCCAACAGAATTTCAAATACATATCAGAATATGGATTTGGCCGGGGGGCAGGGAGAACTTCATTTTGTCCTAGCTTTTTTGGATAGCCAGATTGCTAAATATGAGCGAAGGCTCGCCACCGTTGAAAACGAACTCCAATTATTTCAGTCTGAAAATCAGATTTATTCCCTTGATGGATCAGCTCAATTATTGCTCAAAGATTTGACCTCATACGAAGGGGTCTATTATACAAATCTCGCTGAACTAGAAGTAGCTCAAGAAAGGGTTAATTATTTAAAAGGCCAACTTTCTGAGAGTGAAAAAGCACTCATGGAGGAAATTACGAACACGAACAATCCGATGATTGTGGCCCTTCGTGGAAAAATAGCCGAACTGGAAGCCCAGAAGGTTCAGCAAATGGTAGATGAAGGTTGGGATGAGACAGCCCTGCAGGCGCGTGACTTCAATCGTCGTATCGCTGAGATGAAAAAGAAATTAACCAATATCACCGAATCCCTGATTCTATCAGGATGGGGTGAAGAAGATCCTTTTGCTGCTTCACAAGAAATATTTAATAAAATTGTGGAGCAAGAGGTTGAAGTTCATTCGGCAAGATCCAGGGCTTCAGAATATAAGAAACTTGTCGATAAGATGTCTGCTCGACTGACTGATCTACCCATTCAAACACTGCAATATGCTCGTCTTGAAAGAGATTTAAAGTTGAACGAAAATCTGTATCTCACCATGAAGCAAAAATATGAAGAATCGCGTATAACCGAGGCAGGACAGATGGGGAAGGTTCGCATCCTTGACCCTGCCTTGGTAGCTGCAAAGGTAAAGCCTAACAAACGAATGAATCTATTGTTGGGACTGTTTCTGGGGATCGGTCTTGGGACCGGGTATGCTTTTGTACGAGAGTTTCTCGATAATACGGTGAAAGCTGTGGAACAATTAGAACGCAAGGGCCTCGCGGTCCTGGGGATTATACCAGATATGCACCACCAGGGAGGTGGAGTTATCCAAAAACAGATCGCAAAGCCCTCTAAAGGGGGGACAGATTTCCGGCGACGGCTTATTACTTATGAAGATCCGAAATCACCAATATCTGAGAGTTATCGTTCATTAAGAACCAATATTACCTATTCATCTGGTGATAAGAAAATCAAGAGTCTTCTGATCTCAAGTCCTCAGCCGGGAGAGGGAAAGTCCACCACAACGGCCAATTTAGCGATTGCCTTTGCTCAACTGAGAAAAAGAACTCTGCTCATCGATGCAGACTTAAGAAAACCGGTTCAACATAATGTGTTTGATCAAGCCCGTGGTCCTGGCTTATCAGAGTACTTGATCGGTGAGATCGATGATATTAATTCAATTATTCATCCGACAAAGATGGAAAATCTATACATAATCACTGCTGGTGGTCTGCCGCCTAACCCTTCTGAACTATTAGGCTCAGAGACGATGAGTAAGTTGGTGGATCAATTGGAGCGTGAATGGGATATGGTGCTTTTTGACTCGCCGCCAATTGTGGCTGTTACTGATGCCTCTATGATTTCAGGAGAGATTGATGCAATAGCTCTGGTGATTAAAGCAGGACAAACAGATCGTTCTGCAGTTGATCGTGCTTTGGATACTATAAGAAATGTGAAGGCACCTCTGATTGGAGCAATTCTGAACGGAGCCAATCCAGAGACCCTTGCGGGCAAGTACTCCTATTACTACTCATATTATAACTACTACTATCACTCAGATGAAAAAAATAAAAAAGGTCGTATGCACGATTGATAGAAAAAATGGTTACTTGGTTTTCATATTGAAGGAATGTTTCGCGAGTGCGGCATGCATCGCGTGAGTTGGGTTTTGTATTTGCCAAGCCGCTCAAAGCAGTGTTCTCAGGTTGAAATTGCCATCTGGAATTCTTAACTAATTTGGGAAGAAAGGGCAGTAGCAGAGCGCCAATGAAATCAGAAAATACATGGTTGAGATACCCGGAAATTTCTTCCACCCCAGGAAACTGATAATGTTAAACTAGTTTGAAAATATAGAATGGAAAAATAATGTTTAAGAATAAAACCTTACTGATTACTGGCGGGACAGGCTCCTTTGGGAATGCTGTTCTAAATCGATTTCTGAATACTAATGTCAAGGAAATTCGCATCTTCTCAAGGGATGAAAAAAAACAGGACACGATGCGTCACCGACTTATGAGTCCCAAGGTTAAATTCTACATAGGGGATGTTCGTGATAAAAGAAGTGTCGACAATGCTATGCGAGATGTTGACTTTGTCTTTCATGCCGCAGCATTAAAGCAGGTGCCATCTTGCGAGTTTTTTCCTCTCGAAGCCGTTTATACAAATATTATTGGGACTCAAAACGTCCTGGACTCGGCCTTGGATTTTGGGGTAAAGAGAGTGATCGTGCTTAGTACAGACAAAGCCGTATACCCTATCAACGCAATGGGAATATCAAAAGCGATGATGGAAAAGGTCATGCAGGCAAAAGCGAGGTCGCTTGGAACCAATACGGAGTCAATATTTTGCGGAACTAGATACGGCAACGTTATGGCCTCTCGAGGTTCCGTCATACCACTATTGGTTGATCAAATAAAATCCGGTAAAGAGTTGACTCTGACTGATCCATCAATGACGCGTTTCATGATGACCCTGGAAGATGCGGTCGACCTGGTCATCTATGCATTTCAGCATGGGAATAATGGTGATGTCTTTGTGCAAAAAGCACCGGCTTGTACCATTGAGGTGTTAGCGCTAGCCTTGCTAGAATTGTATGATTCCACGAGTGAGATCAGGATAATTGGAACTCGCCATGGTGAAAAATTGTTTGAAACGCTGGTAAATCGCGAAGAGATGGCTCGAGCCACAGATATGGGTAACTATTTTCGCATCAGTGCTGATAATCGCGGGCTGAATTATGAGACTTACTTCACCGAGGGTGAAACCAAGGTCTCTGCAATTGAGGACTATAACTCACACAATACAACAAGACTTGATGTGGAAGGTACAAAGAAATTACTACTGAAGCTGGATACAATTCGTGAGGATACAAAATCCTGACCGAAACGATCCATTATTTGGTGAGATTGATTCCAAAAATATTACTAGAGAATATTATTTATGAATAAACCACTCAAAGTAGGTATTACTGGACAAGCTGGATTTGTTGGCACACACCTCTACAACCAGTTTGGGCTAAGTCAGGAATATGAAAGAATACCTTTTGAGGATAGCTTTTTTGATGATCCATCGGAGCTGGAGCGTTTCGTTCGCACGTGTGATGTGATTGTCCATTTGGCTGCAGTAAATAGACATAGCGATGCTGAAATACTCTACAGCACAAATATATCATTGGTTGAAAAAGTAATCCAGACCTGTGAAAATACGGGGTCCAAGCCTCACATATTATTCTCTTCTTCCACGCAGGAGGAAAGGGGGAATCCCTATGGAAAATCAAAATATGATGGGCGAAAATTGTTTGAGGCCTGGGCGAAAAAGAATAAGATGGGTTTTACTGGGCTTGTTATACCCAATGTATATGGACCTTTTGGGAATCCTTATTATAATTCAGTGATAGCGACTTTCTGTCATCAGCTCACTCATGAGGAAACCCCCTGCATTGAAGTGGATGCTCAGGTGAAATTTATTTATGTCAATGAGTTGGTCCAACACATCATACATGCAATCGGGGGCCGAGAAAAGGCGATTCAAACGCTGAATATTCCACACACAATTGAGATGCAGGTCTCGAAAATACTGGACAAACTGGTTGGGTTCAAGGAACTCTACTTTGACAAGGGGATCTTTCCAGATTTGGATTGTCCCTTTGACCGCAACCTTTTTAATACCTTCCTGTGTTACATTGATCATGAGCGCTTTTTTCCCATCGCACTTAAATTAAATCAAGACAACCGAGGATCTTTTGTTGAAACCATGCGCTTGAATAGCGGGGGACAGGTCTCTTTCTCAACTACAAAACCTGGCATCATCAGAGGAAATCATTTCCATACAAGAAAAGCAGAACGCTTTGCTGTAATTAAAGGTCGCGCATTAATAGAGTTGCGTAAGATAGGGTCGAGTAAAGTCATGACCTTTGAGCTCGATGGAAACCAACCCGCTTGCGTGGATATGCCTATCTGGCATACTCACAATATCAAGAATATTGGTGAGGGTGATCTCTTTACAATCTTTTGGATCAATGAGCAATATAACCATAATGACCCGGACACCTTTCATGAAGTGGTAAGCAAAACCCCATGAGAGGACAGAGAACAATTCTGTGTGAAATAAAAATGGTTTTAGCATTAAGGCAATATTCATGATAAGCAAAATGAAAGTAGTAACCGTCGTAGGCACAAGACCTGAGATTATAAGGCTGTCACGCACGATGGCGCTCCTGGATCAATACCTGACTCAAATCATAGTACATACTGGCCAGAATTATGATTATGAGCTGAATGAAATATTCTGGGAACAGCTAGAGCTGAGAAAACCAGACCACTTTTTAAATGCCAGGACAGATTCACTGGGCGCCACCATCGGCGACATTATTCTCAAGATTGAAAAGGTACTAATCGCAGAAAATCCAGATGCCATGTTGATCCTGGGTGATACAAATTCATGTCTGACAGCCTATATGGCTAAACGCATGCATATTCCAGTATTTCATATGGAAGCGGGAAATCGGAGCTATGACTTTAATGTACCCGAAGAAGTCAATCGCAGGGTCGTCGATCACATTTCTGATTTCAACCTGGTGTACACTGAACATGCTCGTCGACATTTAATTTCTGAAGGACTGCCGCACCGACGAATTTACTTGACCGGTTCTCCCATGAATGAAGTTTTAAAATACTATCTGCCCAAAATTACCAATTCCAACGTATTAGGTAGCCTTTCCCTGACAGCGAAAAAGTATTTTCTCGTGTCAGTACATAGGGAAGAAAATGTTGATAATCCAGACAATCTGAAAAAGATAATCACCATTCTTAATACACTCGTGAAAGAATATGATATCCCAATCATTGTTTCAACGCATCCACGCACACGAAAAAGGATTGAAGAACTTGACAATTATCATATTGATGATCGTATAAACTTTCTAAAACCCTTCGGCTTTCTGGATTATGTAAATTTACAGATAAATGCCCTTTGCACTATCTCCGATTCTGGGACCATCAGCGAGGAATCATCCATTTTGAATTTTGCTGCGATCTCCCTGAGAAAATCTATGGAGCGGCCCGAAGCCCAGGACACCGGGGCCATCATTTTGACTGGATTTAAACCCGACGTTGTGGTTAATAGCGTACGAATGGTTATAGATGAGTTCGCCGATAAAAGTCATCATTTGGAAATACCTGCAGATTATGCCATTGAGAATACATCCTGGCGTGTACTAAAATTGATTATGGGGAATGCAGGTTTGAGTAATGAATGGTGGGGGATTTCTGAAGCGTGTGGAGGATAATCGCAGCACCTTTTCTGGATCGTTCTCTATCTGCCACGTTGGACATGAATTTTCTACAAATCCCATTCAATTATTTGAAATGAAATGATGAAAAAAGAATCCCCCAGTAGTTTCTACTATCGTTTTATTAAAAGGCCAATTGATCTCATCGTTTCGATAGTGCTCTTGGTAATGTTGTCACCGCTGCTGGTGGCTATTGCCCTACTGGTCCTGAAAAATTATGGAAAACCCATCCTCTATCGCGCACGGCGTCCAGGTAAAAATGAGAAGCTTTTTACCATGTATAAGTTTCGATCCATGTCGAACGAAAAGGATAGTGAAGGTCACTTATTGATGGATAACCTGAGACTTACTCCATTTGGGAGATTCTTACGAGCAGCCAGCCTGGATGAATTGCCAGGACTATTCAACATCCTCAAAGGCAATATGAGTTTTGTAGGTCCGCGCCCGCTTGCCCCGCAGTATTTACCATACTATTCAGAGGAGGAAAACCGCAGACATTGTATTCTCCCCGGAATAACAGGACTGGCACAAGTAAATGGGCGGAATGCATTATCCTGGGAGGAAAAATTTCAATATGATATTCAGTACGTTGACACGCTGAGTTTTAAGCTGGATGTCATGATCATGATAAAAACTATATCTGTTGTTACCCGACATTCAGATATCGGTGTAAGGGGTGAAGATTCACCAGAAGGTTTCCACAAATATCGAGCTAGGCAGTTGCTAAAGGAGAAAGAGTTATACTAATTACAAACGAGATGATATGAATATTGTTGGAGAGAAAATTACACTGCGTGCCATCGAGAGGGGGGATTCGGAAATTATGTACAAGTGGTCCAATGATCCCGGTATAACTAAAATGTTAGGTGGTTGGCATTTTTCCTGAAGTATGGCTGACCAGGCGATGTGGTTTGAAAAGGTCAAGCAGCGCCTTTTCTGTAAATTCCTGATTCAAGGATCTCATTTTCCTCTGGAATGAGGAGAGTTTAAAGAAGAGCATTCTATCACATATGAGAATTATGCAGAAAACGCCTGCACGAGTCATGTGACCCTTTAGATTATACTCATGGAATTCGGACCCATATTCTTTATTCACTATTTTGTGATGCATATTCTTTTTTTAATATAGCCATTATCACGACATCTTGATGGTGTCCCCCTCTATATTGGAATTCGCGTAAAGTGCCTTCTGTCTTAAATCCAAGTTTATTTTTAAGAGAAATAATTTTTTTATTCGACATTAGATTAAATGTTTCGATCCTATTTAGTCTTAGCTCATTGAAGCCATATGATAGCATATTTTCAGTACTTTTTAGACCAATCCCTTTCCCCCAATATTCCCGTGAAATCGCTAATCCTAATTCAGCTTTTCCTATTCGGTAGTCAATCTTATAAAGGCCAAGATGTCCAATACACACATCGGTTTTCTTATCCGCAAGAGCCCATATATGATCATTCTCACGATTGTTGCTACCCTCTATCCATGCTTTCACATCAAGTCTTGATATCCCATGACTAAAGCCACCTAGCATATTATACACTTCACTGTCATTACGATATTGATAGATAGATTCCAGATCCTTTATCTCTGGTTTTCTTGTGTAGGCTATACCCAAATCAAAATTCATTTTTTCCCCTAAACCGTTTTTCATAGTTTAAATCATCAACAATTTCCATTTTTTGCCCCGATTTTACACCATTTCTAGAAATTATCCTCCACATTGTCCTATAAAATATTTTCGCTGTATGTCGTCAAAGTAATTCGGACAATATTGCTT
>JABMOT010000050.1 GCA_013202385.1 Fidelibacterota bacterium | reverse complement strand
TGGCTGGTGATATTGAGCGAGCAATGTATTTTTTTGAAAAAATGGTGGCCAAGCGCAGCCCTTCATTAATGGCGGTCATTGAAGATCCAGCCTGGGATCCTGTCCGACATCAACCAGAGTACCTGAAAGCAATGAAGGACCTCGGTTTTCCTCGGCCACCACCCGAATCGTTCTCAGATATGCTTACTCGCTTGTACGGGCCATCGCCAGAATAAGTATCGTTTTGGTGCCCGAGCTTTTATATAACTAAATTTTGAATCGATTTAACTCCAGAGAAACGCAGACACTTTTACACCCATAACGGTTTCATTAAACACCAATTCTGCAGGAGGAGAATCTGGACCGGCCGCGCCGCAACAGACATGGAGTGGTAACAGGTGCTCTTCCCTGGGATGACAGTAGCGCGCTGATGGCGCCTGTGACCAGTTGATCAGTTCATGATCCCGTTGGTCAGGAGTGAGGTCGTCCGCACAACAGGTCTTAACCAGCCATTGGTCGAAATCTTTATCGGGACGACTGCCAGACAATCCCCCCGAGAAGAAAGCGCGCATATTGTGGAAGGACATTCCCGATCCGACGATAAGTACATTCTGGCTCCGAAGCTGATGGAGCGCTCGACCCAGAGCAATGTGTTTTGCAGGATCTAAGCCTCTGATCAGAGATATTTGGAGACAGGGAATATCTGCTTCGGGAAAAATCAACTTCAGGGGAATAAAGAGTCCGTGGTCATAGCCCCTTGACTCATCCAGACTTGAATGAATTCCTGCTTTCTGTAGCGTTGATTGGATTTCCCGAGCAAGACCAGGATTACCAGGGGCAGGATATTGAATTTTATAGGCTTCAGGCGAAAAGCCATAATAGTCATAAAACATTTCTGGTTCAGAAGCTGTAGTTAAAGTTGGCTGATCCTCTTCCCAGTGGGCACTCACGACCAGGATCGCTGAGGGTTGTCCCAGCTTTCCGCGGATTCCCTTGAGGAATTGAACAATCTCCTTATGTCCAGGATCTCCAAGTAGAGGAAGTGGACCTCCCCCATGAGGCAGATAAAGCACTGATCCTTGCATTGGCTTACTCATTTGAAAAGGGCTCATGGAAGGCAGGTTTTGTTTTCTCCTGAAAGAGTACCACGAAGAATCGGCCTGTTACCAAATATATGGCCAGCATGGCGAGAGCCCCCAGAGAAATGCCGTCCAATTTCAGAGCATTTATCCCATACTGGTGATGGTACAGTGCGCCTGCTGCGAAGATATTCACCAGCGAGTAAAGTAAATTGCCCCAGGCTGAAAAGCCGAAAAGGCTCAGAAAACGCAATCGGATCAACCCGAAAAGCATGTGGGGCATGGCGTTCATCAAGAAAATGCCTATCAAAAAGTCAATCAAAGAAAAAGTCATTGGTTAGCCTCCAGATTTTCACAATGATAGACGATTAGAAGTTATAATCCAAACCAAGTATCAAGGTTCGGGCTCCCCCAGGAATTAAACCGAATTCATCTCCACGTTGCCAGTAGTTTACATTGAAAATATTTTGTACCTGCATTTTAACTTTAAACTCAAAAGCATCCGGTTTGTAGGAATAAGCGGTTCTGAAGTCTGCTACAAGTGCTGTTGGCAACGTAGCTGAGAACACATCATCAAGGGTAAAGTACAAATCATCAACACCAGGTCCGATGAGTACTGGGGCATTGTTTTCCAGGATGTAAAGATCTCGAAAATAGCGAAAAGAGATGCTGCTGGTGAATGATTTTCCTGAATATCCCAGAATGCTGTTCCAGATGAATTGAGGCATGCCGACATCATATCTGGCATGGTACTTTTTAACAAAATTGCGATGCAGAGCTTGTTCAGAACCGCCCTCATCCCAGATACCGTTGCCATTCAAATCATCATAGTCAACATCAGCAATTGCTACGTTTGCATAAAGTTTTTGAGCACCCTCGCTGCCAGATGGCTCGCCCCAGGTGTTTTTGCTCTGACTTAAGCTGGATTGAAGACTCCAACCACTTGCCA
>JABMOT010000049.1 GCA_013202385.1 Fidelibacterota bacterium | reverse complement strand
GTCCAGGTTTCATAAGGCTCAAGAAACCAACCCCGAGAGCGGCTGATTCGCCTGGAGTAACTGGTCATGAATTTTTGAGTGGGGGTAATATTATAGGAGAGATGCACAGAAGGGAAATAGTCCCAACGGTCAATTTCAAATTCAGTTGAATCAACGATGGCAATATTCCTGAATGTGTATTCAGCCCGAAAACCACCCTGAATCCCCAGCTTGCCATAATTATTTGAAACCACGCCAAAAAGTGATTGAATATTTCTGCGATATTCAGTGTCATAATCATAGCTGGAGACATTTACATATTCCGTTGAAACTGAATCCCAATCCTGAAGTCCACTTTCATCTGCAGAATTACCCGTCCGAAATTGATAGCCAGCTTCAATTTTTCCATCGTTTGCATAGGGTTGTTCATACTTCATTTCGAGGTGGCCACGACTGGTGGGCCCCTTTTCCGTGGTTATTCTTCCGCTGATCTGGTTTTTGCTAATATCGAATTGCTCAGTGATGCTCTCTTCGTCCGACTCGCGTATACTATAGTCTGCATCGATTTCCAAACGATGTGTTGGACCTCCAAATTGATGTTCATAGTTTCCACTTAAATTGTAGTAGCCGCCACCGCGATTTGAGGAAGCGGTTGTTGTGGATTCAAAAGGAGTCAGGAGATAATTTGTATATTCTCCGAATTTATTATTACTGGACATGTTGAAACCTCGGGAACCATAAGATATGTTGATCCCTAAAACGTCTTGATCAGTTAGGTTGTAATCAAGACCTCCACGGAGTCGAACGCCGCCATGTTCAAAGCGGCGATCACCAGATTGAGTCACGCTAAAAATGGTATCATTAACAGTGGTTTGGCTCAAGGAAGTGTCCTGTCCTTCGTGAGCACGGACGTTATAAGCGGCACTAACATAAAATGTGTATTTATCGTTGCGATAGTTGATGAGGAAATCGCCACCGAGCTGGCCAAGCATGCCGGCATTCATGTTTGCAATACCACTTATCCCCTCAAGTTTCTCCTTTTTGGTAATGATATTGATGATTCCCGAAACGCCATCAGGATCGTAGGCAGCAGAAGGATTGGTAATGATCTCAATCTTGTCGATGGTGCTGGCAGGAATGGTCTGGAGGGCTTCGTTACCGTCCAGAATTGAGGGTCGGTTATCGATGAGTACCGTAAAGTTACTGCTGCCTCTCAGTTCTACATTGCCATCAATATCCACAGTAACAGAAGGAACGTTTTCAAGAACCTCTACTGCTGTCCCTGATGAAGAGGTAATATCCTGACCAACATTGATAACCTTTTTATCAATTTTGTACTCCATGGTGGTTCGCTCACGTTCCACCACAACGGATTCGCCATCGATGCTGGCTGCTTTGATTCTGAGCGTACCCAAATCAGCTGAGGGGGTTGCGAAGGTTATTGTGATGCTGTCAATTTGAAGCTCTTCAAAACCCATGAATTTAACCGTGACAAAATAATTTCCTGGACGGACTGGTGAAATATTGAAGCGCCCAGATTCATTGGAAATTGTGCCAGTGACCGCATCTCCAGAATCCATGCGATGGAGCATAACATTGGCGTATTGAATAGGAGAACCGGATGCATCATCCAATACATTACCCACCACTTCAGTGCTGGGACGGTCCCCACCTCGAGAGCCCTGGGGACGTTGGGAGAAGACACTATCTGTTGTAAATAATAGCACAACCAAAAAGAAGTAGAGCTGGCGGGTAGGGGACATTTCAAATTCCTAAATATTTAATAGATCTGCTTTCAGAATCTACACGTGACAAAAAGTACGGCGACAACATAACTGAGACACCATTTTTTCAAAAAGGTTAAGATGTTCTCATAATGTGGAGTGTAATGAGTATTTTTGAACCAATGTATTTTCAAATGAGAGGTTCATTTTCCATTGTTAGGATAAATAAATTCAAATGTTTGTTAAGAAATGTTTGATTATAACTCTGGACCCAAGGGGAGGTACAAATGCATAAGCTTTCGATGAACTTAATAATTGCGATGGGGATGCTCTATTTTCTGGTGGGCTGCGCAACGTTTAGAACTGAGATGGAAGGTTCCAGTGGGCTTGAACAACAGAAAACCATGGGGACTGAACCTGTTGATGTCCTGTTTGTTTCCAAGCATCTGCAGCAGACCCGAGGGTTGGATGCCATTCAAAGCTTCAGAACAGGTGTCAGATAATTGAAGGTTATGATGATATTCTACTGGATGCAGCCAAGGAATTCTCAAATTTGAGTCGTTATGCCGCCTATACCGAATTATCATCCGATGTGTCTGATCCAGAACGTATAAAACTTAAAGATTCATTAAAGGCCAATTACGAGCTACGCATTTCAATGCAGCTTCGTAAGGAAAAGTCATTTAGCAAATATTTCCTGGGTACTATCGGGTCTGTGGTTTCACTAACGCTACTGCCCATTCCATATACGCAGGAATTTTTCCTGGAGGTGGAAGTCTTTGATAATCAGGGTCGCCTGGCAAAGACTTATTCCCGGAGCGCCAGCACCACCAAGTGGGTGGAAGTCCTATTACTCCCGGTTTATCCTTTCCATACCGAGAAACGTAAAACCGAGGAAATTTATGTCGAATTCCTTCACGATGTTTTTCGTCAGATTGAAGCAGATCAGATTCTTCGGGGAGATTAGCTGCTCACAAAGTGGGTCATATTAATCAAAAATGGAAATGGAGGATTCAAAATGCTGAAAACCGCTCTGTTCGGATTTGTACTGCTTGTCACTACACTATGTGGGCAGGCTAAAGAAAACGGATTGGAACTATTTGTTGGTTCATGGGCTGGCGATGGTGGGTTCGCCAATATCGATTTCAACAAGAAAGTGGGAAGCGTACACTTTGAGCTGCAAATAGATGACAAATACGCCATTACGGGAAGCGTTGGTGGTGCTGAAATATACGCTGCAAAGCTGACAGTAGACGATTGGAATGATGGTTTCATGATCCGCGGAAAATTGCGGGGTAAAATTTTCCCCGACCATGAATTCAGAAAAAGGCGGGTTGTCTTCCTATTGGAAAAGCCTCAAAACGGCTCTGTACCAGGAGACTTTCATTTGAAGAGCAATTATACTTTTGACTTGTTTATGCGCCAGGGTGGCTTGACTTTACATCAGAGCCCGTGATTGAACAGGCTCAATCAATAGCTGGTGGTGAAATTAGCCTTTAAGCTTTTGAAGCAGTTGTTGCGCCAGAGTAAAATCAGGAACCGCTTCTACCAATGCTTCAAGAACAATGATAGCATCCATATTCTTCTTAGCCTCTAGCAAAAGCAAAGCGTAACTGTAATAGATATTGGTGGATTGGGTTCGTGTCAATTCAGGCGCTTCAATGGCTTTCTGGGTGTAAGTAATTGCCTGTTTCAATTCGCCAGTTGCCCTATAGGATAAAGCCAGGTTGAAATAAAACATACCCTTTACATCTGTATGAGGGAGGGCTTTCAAGCAAGCCAGTTGCACAATATCCCACTGCTGAATCTTCATGGCACAATTCACCAATTTAGCGTAGGCTTCAATATATTCCGGATACATCTCGATGATCGCAATATATTCTTCACAGGCCTTACCGAAATCCTCCACTTTCACATAGTGATCTCCAAGATCACCATGGGCTTTGCTCCAAATTGCATGATCGAATAAATAATTTTTAGCGATCTCAACAACGATTGAATCTTGAGGCGATGCGTATTCGGAATAGTCGACGTTGTGGTTGCTAAAAGGCCATCGATTTAGCAATTTAAAAATGCGAAGTGAACCGATCTCCCAATCCAGAGCTGTTACATATAAGGGCATCATATTGGATGGAGATTTAGATGTTGTCGATAAAAGCTCTGCCTCGTTCATGGCATTTAGAAAATGGCTGGCCATGAGGTGATATCCGATGGGATTTGGATGCAGATGATCACAAAACAAATCATTCCCAGGGAGGCCAGATGGAGAAGCAGCACGGAAAGCCTGTTCCATGTCTACAATAGGTAGCTTGAATTGAAGTGCTTTCTTATGCAGTATTTCATTCATGTTTGTGTTGGCTCTGAAGGGCACTTCATCAGCATTGCGAGCCCGAGATAGGGAGATAAATGCAGTAGCAGTGTCGCC
>JABMOT010000048.1 GCA_013202385.1 Fidelibacterota bacterium | reverse complement strand
GGAAAATCAGGGTCATTCTGGCAAAACCTGGACTTGATGGACATGATCGAGGCGCTAAGGTGCTGGCCAATTCTTTCCGTGATGCAGGCATGGAAGTAATCTATCTGGGTTTGAGACAAACTCCGGAGATGATCGTTGCTGCCGCCGTGCAGGAAGATGCTGATATCGTTGCCCTCAGTATATTATCTGGAGCTCATATGACCATTTTCCCCCGTGTTCTGGCTTTGATGAAGGCGGAAGGGCTTGAGGATGTGCTGCTGACAGGTGGTGGAATTATTCCAGAGTCCGATATGGAAGCCTTAAAGCAGGCGGGCGTTGGCAAGTTGTTTGGACCGGGTGCTGGTTTGCAGGATATAAATGATTACATCATAAACTGGGTCCGGGAAAATCGCGGATGAGTCGTAACCAGCAATTTGATCGGCTCAAAAAGCTTCGTTCAGAAGCACTTCTAGGGGGTGGACAAGATCGTCTGGATGCCCAGCATGCCAAGCAGAAGCTGTCCGCCAGGGAACGTCTGGATTTACTCCTTGACGCGGGCTCCTTTGAAGAAATGGGGATGCTGGTCACACATCGTTCAACCAATTTCGGTTTAGAGAAACAAAAATTTTTAGGTGATGGTGTCGTAACCGGCCATGGCAAAATCAATGGCCGTACCGTGTTTGTTTTTAGCCAGGATTTCACAGTTATGGGTGGCTCCCTATCCGAGGCTTATGCTGAAAAAATTGTAAAAGTTATGGATCTGGCCGCCAAAGTTGGCGCCCCGGTGATTGGCTTAAATGATAGCGGTGGAGCCCGCATTCAGGAGGGTGTCGTAAGCCTGGCAGGTTATGCAGATATTTTTTTAAGAAACACCCTGATGAGTGGGGTTGTGCCACAAATCTCAGCCATTCTGGGTCCCTGTGCAGGCGGTGCCGTTTATTCCCCGGCCATTACTGATTTTATCTTTATGACCAAGGGCACCAGCTATATGTTTGTAACCGGCCCAGAGGTTGTCAAAACAGTTACCCACGAAGCAGTAAGCATGGAAGACCTGGGGGGTGCCACAGCCCACGGCTCTAAATCAGGAGTCAGCCATTTTACCTGTAATAATGAAATCGAAGTCATTGAGGGTATCAAAAAGCTTTTAAGCTTTATTCCCCAAAATAATCTGGAAGATCCACCTGCGATTCTCTGTGATGATCCCATTGACAGAGCAGATGCAGGTCTCAATACGATTGTTCCTGAAAACGCCAACAAACCTTATGACATAAAAGATGTGATCAACATGGTTGTGGATAATGGCGAGTTTTACGAAGTGCACGCTGATTTTGCTATGAATATGGTGGTTGGTTTTGTGCGTTTGGACGGAAAGCCTGTAGGTGTCGTAGCCAATCAACCGGCTCACCTGGCTGGCGTTCTGGATATTGATTCTGCGGTAAAAGGTGCACGGTTTGTCCGTTTTTGCGATGCCTTTAATATTCCGTTGCTCACCTTTGAGGATGTCCCTGGATTTTTACCAGGAACGGAACAAGAGTGGGGTGGTATTATCCGTCATGGTGCCAAGCTGCTCTATGCCTTTGCTGAGGCCACCGTACCCAGAGTCACTGTCATCACCCGCAAAGCTTATGGTGGTGCCTATGACGTTATGAATTCAAAACATATCAGGGGTGATATCAATTTTGCCTGGCCCTGTGCAGAAATTGCGGTCATGGGCGCCAAGGGTGCGACCGAGATAATTTTTCGCAAAGATATCGCTAAAGCTCAAGACCCTGAAGCCGAGTTGGAACGCCTGACCCAGGAATTTGCAGATCGCTTCGCCAATCCTTATTCAGCAGCTGAACGCGGTTATGTGGACGAAGTAATTGAACCAAAACAGACACGCATAAAAGTGATTCGAGCCTTTGAAATGCTTGAAAATAAAGTTGATTCAAACCCACAAAAAAAACATGGAAATATCCCGCTGTAAAGCAGGGAGAGGGGTTTTAAGTGGACGTCAGAAATCGTGATGAATTATTGAAGAAGAAGGAAAGCCTGGAGGCTTACTTGCTTGAGAACCCGCAGTCAACACTGTTTGCGTGGTATGCTCGCCAGAACATGGAAGCGGGCGAACTCGATCGGGCTTTAAGTATTTGTAAAATGGGCTTGCCCAATGTTGATGCCAAAGGGGTTCTGCACAAGCTGATGGGTGAAATTTATCTGGCCAAGGGTGAGGTTACCCAATCCATGAAGCATTTGGTCGAATGTATATTAACCAGAGAGCCATTCCCCGGTGTGATTATCGAAGTGGTTAAAAATCTGGGTGATACCATGGAATCCGATCAAATTGCTTTCCTGGTGCACCTGTTAAATAAGGCACTTCCCGGCCATAAACAGGCGACTCAATTTTATAAAAAATATCCAAGCGCTCGCAATTTCAAGGCACAACCAGGCCAGTATGCTTTTTTAGAAGAATTAGCTATCAGCCTGGAGCGTTCAGCTCTGGTTGAAGTCCTGCCGATTGATGAAGAGGAAGATGTAACGCTGGCTCTTCCTTCCTCTGTTGAAACCAAACCTGAGACACAGACAAATGATTCAATCCTTGAACCAGGGGAGGATGTCAAAGTCGTCCATGATACGGCCCCTCCATTCCACGAGCATGAAATTCCAGTTACCAACGCGCCTCTCGATGAGTTGGTTCTGGAGCCAGAGACCTTGCCAGAATCTGCCCCGGCACCCAGACAACCCGTTACGCGAATGCCGCGCCAGGGCCCTGCCGTAAAACACAACATCACGCGATCCATGGCGACTTTCACGCTGATGCAAATCTTTAAAGACCAGGGGATGTATGAAAACGCTATGGAGGTTTTGATTTTCCTCCGTGAGAAATCATCAAATTCTGAACGCATTGAGCAAGAGGAAAAAGAGATTCGAGATCTCATGGCCCGGAATGGCGTCAAATAGTCTGACAATCTGAAACCATGTCGCAAACTCACCGCCTGGAAAGCCATGAGCACAGATCGAACTCAATTGGATTGTCTGTTCTTATGGTTACCTACAATTCCAGTCAGACAATTGGAGTCTGCATCGAAAGCGTTCTCTCTGATATAGAGACAGTTTCCGGTGAACTTATTATTGTGGATAATCATTCAACGGATGATACGCCAGCACTGCTACAATCATATGCTGCACAAAATCCCCGGATAGCACTTGAGCTAAACCAGGTAAATCGTGGCTTCGCTGTTGGAAATAATCAGGCTTTAAGGCTGGCCATCGGTAAGCACATATTTGTTTTGAATCCAGATACTGTTCTTGAGACAGGTGTTTTGAAAGCATTGCTGGAGAGGCTGGAGGGCTCTAAGAAAATCGGGATTGTGGCCCCCCAGTTAAGATTTCCAGATGGTCGGATTCAGAAGACTTGCCGGCGCTTTCCTCGTCATTTAGATGTAATTTATAATGTATTTGGCCTGGCGAACATATTTCCCGCCAATCAACACTTTAATAGCTGGAAAATGGGTGATTTTAATCATGAGATGCCATGTCAAGTGGATCAACCTGCTGGAGCCGCACTCATGATCAAGGGTGGACTTTTCAGAGAGTTGGGCGGGTTTGACATGAATTTCCCCATGTTCTTCAATGATGTTGATCTTTGCAAGCGTGTCAAGGACGCAGGCTATGAAATTTGGTATTTTCCACAATATGTGATTCAACATCTTGGTGGAGCTAGCGTAAAACAGGTCAAATTGAAAATGACTCTAAGCTCACATATTTCCTTTTTTCGATATTTTGAAAAGCACTTCACACGACTCCACCAACAACCCATGAACTTTCTGGTTGGTATTTTACTTTATCTTTCACTGATCCCCCGGCTGTTGGCAATAATCCTCTTCAGAGGCCAGACCGGAAAAAAAAGAGACACGCTCTAGAATGGCCAATTCTGAATGAAAAGCAGTAGAACAATTAAAGCTTTCTTTTTTGATATCGGCGGCGTCCTGGTGCGGGTTGACTCGACCCGGTCGATTCAAAAAATAGCTGAAGCACTGGGAGTCAGCAGAGAGCAGGTCAAGCAGGGCATGACTCGTGAATTACTAAACAATTATGAAAAAGGGAAAATGACCTCAAACCAATTCTATGAACAATTGCTGATTAATTATGGGAGCAGTAAAAACATGGAGATGGAAACCTTCAAGTCCTATTGGTTAGAGGTACTCTTTCCGAAAACCAGGAGTGTTGCTTTTCTGCAACGTGCCGTCAAAGATTTTCCGGCCTGGCTATTAAGTAACACCAACGATTTTCATTACGAATTAATGATGCAGGATTTTCCCTTTATGAAATGGGTCTCTGGCGGTACTTATAGTTTTATGGTTGGGAGTGTGAAACCAGAACCTTTGATTTATGAACTGGCCATAAAAAAGAGTGGCTTTAGGCCAGAGGAGATTCTGTTTATTGATGATCTGGAAGCCAACGTCCTGGCGGCTTGCGATCAGGGGATAAATTGTATTCAATATGTTGATTATATGAGCTTTTGCGAAACATTAAAAACACGCTTTCCTGAATTGGGGTATCTGGTATGAGACTATTTAAAACGATTCTTGCAATTGCTGTATTAGGCGTACTTTTCAACCTGTTAAACAATAATCAGGGCAGTATTCCGCCGCTGGGGAAGTTCTTGAATCCCTTTGCTGGATTCTGGCAGAACGGTGAGCGGCAGGACCAGCTTGAGGAGGTCCTGGATGTGAAAGGTCTCCGGGCTGCGGTTAAGGTGGTCTGGGATGAACGTCAAGTTCCCCACATTTTTGCTGAAAACACCTATGATGTATATTTCGCCCAGGGATTCTTAACAGCCCGCCATCGGTTATGGCAAATGGAATTCCAGACTCATGTCGCTGCCGGTCGGGTTTCAGAGATTATTGGTTCAAAGGCTGTCGAATTTGATAAACTTCAGCGTCGCCGCGGATTGCTCATGGCTGCGGAGCAGACCATCAACTACATGGGAGGCTTTCCAGAGACCCAGCTCATTCTCCAGGCTTATGCAAATGGTGTGAACACCTGGATCGAGACGCTCACCCCAGCGACCCTGCCCCTGGAATACAAACTCCTCAATTATGAGCCGGAAGTGTGGTCAACGCTGAAAACCGCGCTGCTATTAAAATATATGGCCTGGGATCTCACTGGGCGAAACTCTGAAATGGACTTGAGTGTCATCAGGTCAGCACTGGGTGAAGATTTTGTCAACAAATTTTATCCAAAGGATACCCCTCGCACTGAGCCAGTTATCCCTTCAGGCAAACCCTGGCGTTTTGAACCCATGCTGGCTGAAGAAAATCCTCCAGCCTTTGAACCTCAATTCATTCGCGACTTGCGAAAAGCGGAACCAGAACGGGACAACGGCAGCAATAACTGGGCTGTTTCTGGCAAGAAAACGGCCTCTGGATTCCCAATTCTGGCCAATGATCCACACCTCGGTTTGAAACTGCCCTCCATCTGGTATGAGATTCAGTTACACACGCCTGATATGAATGTTTATGGGGTTTCGCTTCCGGGAGCTCCAGCTGTCATTATCGGTTTTAATGAAAACATTGCCTGGGGATTGACCAATGCTGGAAGCGATGTTATGGATTGGTTCGAGATAGAATTTAAAGATGAGAGCTACGCTGAGTACCTCTATTTAAATGAATGGGTCAAATCAGATTTACGGAAAGAAGAAATTGTCGTAAAGGGCGGAAAAACAGTACAGGATACTTTTGCTGTGACTCGCTTTGGCCCCCTGGTGTATTTTGGTGATCATAGACTGGATAACGGTCACCCAACTGGCCTGGCCATGCGCTGGTCTGCCCATGATCCCTCCAACGAGATGGGCGCTATTCGGGGCATCAATCTGGCCGCTGATCAGAAAACTTTCTTCACGGCCCTGGAAGCTTTTGCTGCCCCCGGGCAAAATTTTGCCTTTGCGGCGAAAGACGGGGACATCGCAATTCGCCATAATGGAAAGTACCCCTTGCGTGGCCAGGATCAGGGCAAGTTTGTCCGGGCAGGACGCGATACGACCGGCGAATGGCGCGCCTTTATCCCCCCTGATCAACTTCCCTCAATTTCCAATCCATGGAGTGGCTTTGTGAGCTCGGCCAATCAAAATCCCACTGGAAAAAATTACCCATATTATCTGGGCTGGGACTATGAGGATTATGAGCGTGGTTCTCGAATCAATGAGCGTCTGGAGGCGATGAATAATATAAAAATGAGTGACATGCAGGTTCTGCACATGGATAATTTTAACAAGCAGGCTCAGCTTATGTTACCCTTTCTCATGAGCCAGTTGAACCAGCAGAACTTATCTGAAGTTGAGGTGGAAATTCTTGGTGATCTAAAAAAGTGGAATTATCTATCTGATCCCCATGAAAAAGCGGCCTGGGTTTACAGCCAATGGTGGCTGCATTTGGAACAGGCAATCTGGAGTGATGAGCTTACACTTTTTGGTGAACTCCGAGAACTACCAGCGCGGTCTGTGACAGCTGAATTGCTGCTTAAATCTAAAAACCTGGTGTATTACGACAATATCAACACAGCAGAAAAGGAAGACCGACGCTCAATAATTAACATCGCTTTTCAAAATACGATTGAGGTGTTAAGCGAAGAATTGGGGGCTTATGGCGAGACCTGGGAATTGGGTCGAGCTCGCGGCACCAATATAAACCATTTGCTCTCTGTAAAAGGTCTGGGACGGCCGGGCTTGCCAACGGGTGGGGGCGTTGGCATTGTTAATGCCAGCAAAAAGGATCATGGACCATCCTGGCGCATGGTTGTTGAACTAGGCGATAGACCCACAGCCAGGGGCATTTACCCAGGAGGTCAATCCGGGAACCCCGGCTCAGCTTATTATGACAATGCTGTCAACAAATGGGTGGCAGGCCAATATTATGACATCCATTTTCTCAGCTCGCCCGATGTGACAGACCAGCCAAAACTTTCTATGACCCAATTGAGGAATTATCAATGATCAGTATACTCGTTTCACTTGTCCTTGTATTTAGTTTGCAGCTCCTGTTTTATTCCTGGTGGTGGATTATTGTTATACCGCTGGCCTTAGGCTTTATAGAAAAAGACTCCGTGGCAAAAGCGGCAGGAGGGAATGGGTTGGGCATCTTTCTGCTCTGGTTTGGCATGAGTGTTTATCAGTGGCTAAACGGTGGGGAAATTATTGTTACGCGCGTTTCTGAAGTCATGGGTATCGGTTCTGGATTTGTACTGGCTCTGGCAACTGGAATTATTGGCTTTCTTGTTGCGGCGTTGGCAGGATATGCTGGCTTTTCCCTGCGTAAGGTCGTGATTAAGGAATATCAGATATCCTAGTTGGGTACATTAATTCGCAAGGTTTTGTCTTGTGGGTTATAGATTTGCCAAAACAGAAACTTTATGACTAAAAGCGAACTAAACATTTACGAAGAGCCCCTGCGGACTATTCCTCACGACTTTTTTCGGGATAACAATCCGGACTATGATGAGCTGGAAAAACGCCCCAGAATGCCGGTTGTCGCCTTGCTGGATAATATTCGCAGCATGTTTAATGTTGGCTCCATCTTTCGTACAGCAGATGCAGCCTGGCTGGAGGAGCTTATTATCTGTGGATACACGGCTTCCCCTCCGCGGAAAGAAATTGCCAAAACTGCCCTGGGCGCTGAATATTCAGTTCCCTGGCGGACAATCCCCAATGGAGTGGATGCCTTGAAAGCATTAAAGCTCAGGGGCTATAAGGCCATTGCTCTGGAGCAGACCACCCGGAGTCAGTCCTTTACCAGCATAAGCTACGATTTCCCCCTCGTTTTTGTGGTTGGTAACGAAGGTGTTGGAATTCAGGACGACCTAGTCCAGGAATGCGATTTTGCCGTAGAGTTGCCGCAAAACGGCATGAAAAGCTCCATGAATGTCGCAGTAGCCTTTGGGATTATGCTCTACGAATTGAGACGACAATGGGACAAGGTGAAGTGACGAGTGACGAGTGGAAGCCTAAAAGGTTTTGATTCATATAGGTAGATGAGTTTAAAAAATCACCAGATTTCAACATTTTGTATTGGTACTCTTTTTATTGTCCACTAATTTTCCTGCAATTGATATGGCTCACAAGGGGTGTAAACCCGCTAGGATCTGAGTCTGAGTCGTCCATATATTGAACGACAAATAATTTTAAAAATTTCAGAGGAGGAATTTATGATTAAAAAGGTACTACTTATTGTTTTGGCTCTGACCCTTGCCCTAAGTGCATTCGGTCAGACGCTGGAAGAAAATCTTGGTAGCATGCTCAGCGAAAATGCTGAGTTATATCTACAACCACTGGGGGATGCTTTTGGAGCTTCCATGAACTCAGGCTGGTATCACAGATCCCGAGTACACAAAATGCTGGGTTTCGATATCAGTGTAAAAATGATGGTTGCCGCCGTTCCCGAAGAAAGCGAGTTCTTTAACTTCGCTTTGAGTGAGAACGCAATGGAATTTGATCTGGATGCTATGGTAGGCCGGGACATCAATCCGCTTTCACTCACCTTTGCAGACATTTATTATGAATCAGACACACGTACGCCAACATTTTTTGGACCCGCTGATAGTGCTGGACTGTTGGTAACAAACCAGAATCATCTGGCTGGATTGTTTGAAGATCACTTGCGTCAAGAACTGGCCGACGCTGGTGTTCCAGCTGTTGCAATTGACGCTGCCATAGCAAGCGCAAATATTAATGGTGAAGTTGCCGCCCTTGATCTGGATTTTCCTCTTCCTCCCGGAATTGGACTGCCAGCGCTTCCGTTGGCCATGCCTCAGATATCTCTAGGACTTCCCATGGGTATTGAATTAACAGTGCGTGGGTTTCCTGAAGCCGAGATCGAAGATATTGGTACCTTCAGCATGTATGGTGGTGGCTTACGTCTCAATATTGATCAGTTTATCCCCATTCCATTATTTCCAGTAGATATTACTGCCAGCGCTTTCTATTCACAGATGAGTATCGGTGACCTGATTGAGTCTTCAACCACGTCGATTGGTTTACAGGTTGGGAAATCCATCAGCCTGCTTTTCTTTGGTGTTGGCCTTTATGCCGATGCTGCATTCGAGTCAAGCGCTCTGAGTATTGGATATGATGTTGATCCTTCTTTTGGTATTGAAGGCGATCGTATTCAGTTTGATATGGAAACTGATCCCGGTCTGAGATTGGGTGCTGGACTTCACCTTACGTTTATCCCACTGACCTATGTCAATGTTCACGTTAGCTCGACTCCAACGAACCAGGTTATTACGGCTGGGCTTGGAATCACACTTAGATAGTTCCACTCAGATTTGAATATATGAAGCCACTCATCTTGGGTGGCTTCTTTTTTCGCTCAACTTTGGATTGTCCAGGACGCGACAACTTTTTTTACACCCTGATCATATACTGGCCACCAGAGTAATTGCAGTGATTTCTATTTTTGTTTTTAGTATTGACAACACTTCGCTGAGTAGAATTGCAGTTTGCCAATTATTTGCATAACTAGCTGATTTTAGGGTAATATCATCCTATATTCAGCTTTGGACTTTGGAGGACCTATGATTGACTACGATGAACATATTGATGACGAACAAACCGTAATGAATGAGGGTGGATCTTCAATCAAAAAGAATCACAAACAAGCGATTCACCTTGATGACCATATATCCACGCTTGGATTAAGGAAACCTATAACTATTCAGGGTGAAACCAGCATTGCAACCTGTCTCCAGTTGATGCAAGATGAGAAAATTGGTTGCTTACTTATTACAGAATCGGAAAAGCTGATCGGAATTTTTACCGAGCGAGATATTATTCGTAGGATTGTTGGGAAAGGTTTGTCGCATGAGGATATTGATGTCCAGGATTATATGACCAAGGATCCTGACACGTTAACAGATGATGCTCCTCTGGCTTTTGCTTTGAATTATATGGTTTTGGGTGGCTATCGTCATGTCCCAATTATCGACACAGAAAACCGACCCCTCGCTTGCCTCTCAATCAAAGATATCGTCAAACATATTGGCAATTACTATTTCAGCGAGATTGCTAATCTTCCTCCCACGCCTAAAAATCCAGGTTGGTTCACCATGGATGGTGGTTGAATTAACTTTTCATCTGGAATAAGGGAAAGCTATACGCCTGTTTTGACAAAGCACCCAGATATTGGATCACTTCAGGCCGTTCTGTTTGACTTTGACGGTGTCGTGGTTCAAAGTGAATCCGTCTATGATCGGGCAACTAAAAAACTGGGAGCTCACTACGGTCTCACCATTCCCAAACCCTTTTTTGAAGCAAACAGAGGAATCGCGGAAACCCTTTTTTATGAGCGCTTCAAGTCGAACTTTGATCTTGCTGTAGACTTGGAAGAGATTCAGGAGCATGGCCGCAAATACCTGTGGGAGGCGTTTGCCAGTTCGGTTCAATTCACTCCGGGATTTCAACAATTTTATAAGTGGATCAGGGAGGTTGTGGGCAAGGTCGCATTGGTTACAGCCACACCTAGACTCCTTATTGACGAGATTTTCAAGAACTCATCAATTCAGGTGCCTTTTGATCATATTGTAACTTCCAGCGATGTGATCAGGACCAAACCAGCGCCAGATCCATATTTAAAGGCATGTGAGCTACTTGGCATTGACCCTGCAAGAGCACTAGCCATCGAAGATTCACCAACGGGTCTTAAGTCTGCTGTCGCTGCCGGGTGTCAAACGGTTGGAATCACCACAAGTTGCAATCGGGAATCTTTAAAAGAGGCGAATTTTGTTATTGACAGCTTCGGTGAACTCGAAGAACTTTTAACCACCGTATGAGGGAAGAGAATGAGTTGGTATAGACAGTTTGATCTGGTGTGGTTTCCAGTCGTTGATTTCGAGCGCGCAAAAAAGTTTTATCAAGAAGATCTCGGATTTGAATTGGTGCTTGAAGATGAAGATTCGAAGTGGGCTGAGTTTCAAATAAGCCCCGGCGCAAAGATAGCTATCCATGGTGTAAAAGCGACCAACGCAAATCCCGTAGGTGCCCTCGTATTAGATGTAGAAAATATTGAAAAGTCAGAACTGACCCTGGCCGGTAAGGGAATCAAATTGTTTAACAAGGAAGAAATCCCTGGTTTGGCAAAACTCGCTTCTTTTAATGACCCTGATGGTAATGTCATCCAATTAAGCCAATCGTTGGTGGGGTAGCACTTTATATGGGTGTTATTATTCTGGATTCGGCCATGGGGTCACGCCTCGAAGAAATGGGACATAAACTTACAGCACCGCTTTGGTCAGCCACCGTTTTACAATCTAAACCCGATGACATCATTCAGATTCACAGGGAAAACATTGAATCTGGCGCCCAGGTTATTACCACAAATACTTTTAGAACGACTCCCTACGCTCTCCACGCTGCGGGTCTCTCAGGCGTAGATGCTCACTCCCGTGCTCGCGCTCTCACCTTGCTGGCCATTCGATTGGCTTGGAAGACAGTGAAAGAGTCGGGAAAAGACATCAAAATTGCAGCCTCTATAGCTCCGCTGGCTGATTGCTGGTCTCCCCAGGAATTTCCGGGAAATATTATTTCAAGACCCTGGCATGATGCACAATTGGACAATCTGGCACATCATTCAACCGATATTCTATTGCTGGAAACCATGAATTCAGCCCGAGAGGCTAAAGGTTTAGCAGAACTGGCGCTGCGCTATGAAAAGCCAGTGTGGGTTTCTTTCACCCTGAACGAATCTGGTAATATTTACAATGGCGACGATCTGGTAGCTACGGCCAAATATCTAGAAAAGAAGGGTGTTTCTGCCATTGGTGTTAACTGTTCCAATCTTCAATCCTCCAAAATCGCCTTGAAGGCCTTAAGAGAAGTACTTTCCGTTCCGCTCCTGGCTTACCCCAATGTGGAATTGGAAGCGCCGGCGGGGAAAAAGAAGAAAAAAAACAATAAGGTTTCACCTGCTGATTTCGCTATCTGGGCTGATGAAGTGAAAGCATTGGGTGTAGAATTCATCGGTGCCTGTTGCGGATCTGATCACACCTATATAAAAGCACTCTCTGATCTAAACAATTCCTGATACACTTCTTGATTGACCAACAGAATTTTTCAAATGAACTACTCCAGTGGTTTCACGACCAACGAGGGCATATTGCTGTTCCTGGCAGGGGAAGCTCTGACCCATATGCCATCTGGATTGCCGAAATCATGCTTCAACAAACCCAGGTCGCTACCGTCTCGCCCTACTATCAACACTGGATGGACTCCTATCCCTCAATAGCTGCCCTGGCACAGGCAAGTTTGGATCAGGTCTTGAAAAGTTGGGAAGGGCTGGGTTACTACTCGCGAGCGAGAAATCTTCATCGCGGTGCCCAATATATAATGGAAATGCATGGGGGCAGTCTTCCCGCTTCGTTAAAAGACCTGATCAAGATACCAGGCATTGGTCCCTACACGGCAGCTGCAATTGCCAGCATCGCCTTTGGCCAGGCCGTTCCCCTGATTGATGGAAATGTGCTAAGAGTCTTTACCAGGCTGGAGCGAAATTTCGATGATATCACCCGCACTGGAACCAGGAAATATATTTCGGCTAGACTGGAACAGCTTGTCCCAAAACATGATCCAGCAGGCTTTAATCAGGGCTTGATGGATCTTGGGCGGGTCATCTGCACACCAAGAAAGCCAAAATGTGAAAGCTGTCCGCTGATCAATATCTGCCAGGCTGGCCTTGCCGGGGATCCCGAACACTTTCCAGTAAGACCCAAAAAGGAAACCATTCCGCATTATCAGGTTGTGGTTGGCTTGATTCAGCGAGAGGAAAAAATTCTCATTCAAAAGCGTCCTGTAAAGGGGCTTTTGGGTGGACTTTGGGAGTTCCCTGGCGGCAAGATTGAACCGGGAGAGAGCGGGGAGGATGCCCTCCTGAGGGAAATTCAAGAAGAGACCGGTTTGAAGGTCACCCTGGGTATCAAGATTGGAACTATCCAGCATGCTTACACCCATTTTAAAATCACTTTGACAGCCTGGTTTTGCCATTGGGAGGCAGGTGAAGCAGAGACACGAGCGGCCTCAGAAAATCGATGGATCACGAGATCAGAGATTAAAAACCATGCCTTTCCCCGGGCCAATCTGAAAATTCTGGATTTACTTTCAGAATAACCAGTTAATGTCCCGGTCTGTACTTGCCCTGGACAATGAATTCCTCTGTCAGTTTGTATGTGTCAAATTATTTATCAATCCCATTTCGGTAAAGGTTGAAGGGGCTTTGACCAGAGAGTATATTTGCCGTCTAATTCGGCAAACATTCACTGTCGGATCGTCTTATGACAAGTGTGGAATAATGAACAATAACCCCTGGTTTAAGGTGATGTACTCATGAGTAAAATGTTTCAGGCGGGACCTACAGGAGAAACCATTAGATCTGATTGCCAGGTATTCTACACACCGGGATCAGATACACTCAGAATTGAGCTGAAGAGCAGGGTTGAAGTGTTGTTTTCAGAATCTATCAAGAATCTGGTAGAGCTGACTTTATCAAGCCTGGGCATCAAAACTGGAAGTGTCAGTATTGTTGATTTTGGAGCCCTGCCTTTTGTGATGATGGCTCAAATCGAAACCGCCATCAAAAGAGCGCACCCAGAACTAAAACGGGAAGCGCTTCCAGACTTTAAGGAGCACGCGAAGTATGCGAGTTCATTTGGCCGTTTTCGCCGCAGCCGCCTCTATCTACCGGGAAACCAACCCAAGTTGTTTTTGAATGCCGGTATCCATAAGCCTGATTGCATCATCCTTGATCTGGAGGATTCCGTTCCTCCGGCCGAGAAAGATGGGGCGCGGTTAATGGTCAGGAATGCTCTGAGAACACTGGATTTTTTTGGTTCAGAACGGATGGTGCGGATCAACCAGGGTGCCCTGGGGATGGAAGACCTGGAAGCTATCATTCGCCACAATGTACATACCGTGTTATTGCCGAAAACGGAGTCAGCAGATCAGGTTATCGCCATGGAGGCAAAGGTCAATGAGATTCTAAAAAGCAAGGGTCTAAAACAACAAATCTACTATATGCCCATTCTTGAAAGTGCCACAGGTGTGCTGAATGCCCGTGAAATTGCTATGGCCAGTAAAAATAATGTGGGTTTAGCCATGGGTCTTGAAGATTATACAGCCGATATTGGAACCCAGCGGACCCTTGAAGGTAAAGAATCCTTCTTTGCCAGATCCATGCTTGTGAATGCCGCCCGCGCTGCTGGAATTCAGCCTATTGATACCGTTTTTAGCGATGTAAGTGATGAGAAGGCCTTAAGAGCCTCCGTACAAACCACCAAATCAATGGGTTTTGATGGAATGGGCTGCATACATCCCCGACAAATCAGACCCATTCACGAGGAATTTGCCCCAACAGAATTAGAAATCACTAAAGCAAAAACCATTATCATGGCTGCCGATGAGGCTGAAGCCCGCGGTCTCGGCGTGGTTGCAGTCGGTTCCAAGATGATTGATCCTCCTGTCGTCAAGCGCGCCGAACGGACCATCAAAATGGCCGTTGATACAGGCTTGATTCCGAAGAACTGGAAAGAACAGGATTAATTAAAACAATAACCACAGAGAGCGCAGAGCACACAGAGATTTGAGAATGGTTTTTGGATGCCAACAAAGGTAGAGTCATTAAATGATCTTTCTGAGCAAATAATTGGTGCTGCAATTGAAGTGCATAAGAATCTCGGACCGGGGCTTTTAGAGTCAATTTATGAAGCAGCGTTATTCTATGAATTATATACTTTAAAACACCTTACAGTTCAAAGGCAGGTACCTATAAATGTTCAATATAAAGGTCAGGATCTTGAAATTGGTTATCGAATAGATTTGCTAGTGGAAGATCAAGTGATAATTGAACTAAAGTCAGTTGAATCAATCACAGATGTCCATCTGGCACAAATGCTCACCTATCTAAAACTGAGTGATAAGCATTTAGGCTTAATAATTAATTTTAACGTCAAACTATTAAAAAATGGAATTAAGAGGGTTTTGCACAATATTTAACTCTGTGCCCTCTGTGATCTCTGTGGTTTATAAGGGATGAAAATGAAGAAGAAATATGAATTTGTAAAAAACGCAGCTGGCCGGATGGTTCCTACTGAGGTGAATGGGAAAGCTCAATTTCCTTTCCAGGGTATCCATGGATATAAGCCAACGGGTCGCAAAGCGGCACCGCCGGTTTCATCCTGTTCTGATTATCCCATGGATGGAAATAAGATTGTTGGTTCCATTAAAGCAGCGCTAGAGCAGGCGGGTTTAAAAAAGGGAATGACAATTTCATCCCATCATCATTTTCGCAATGGCGATCTGGTCATGAATCAGGTGTTCGATGCCGCTGCTGAGCTTGGAGCCAAGGATTTGATGTGGTTCCCCAGCGCAGCCTTTCCGTGCCATGAACCCCTGATCAAACATCTGGAAAGCGGTGTCATTCACCACATTGAGGGCTCCCTTAACGGACCCTTGGGCAAATACGCTTCTGAAGGCAAGATGAACGGTCTTGCTGTTTTACGATCCCATGGTGGTCGCTGGCAGGCAATCCAGGATGGTGAAGTCCACATAGATATCGCCATCATTGCAGCACCGACAGCCGATGCCTTTGGAAACTCCACTGGAGATCGAGGTCCTTCAGCCTGTGGTTTGCTGGGTTTTGGCCTGGCAGATAGCATGTATGCCGACAAAGTCATTGTTGTCACCGACAACCTGGTCCCCTTTCCCTGCTATCCCTGGCAGATCCAGGGGCAAAACGTGGATTATGTGGTCGTTCTGGATAAGGTAGGAGCACCGGAAAAAATTGTATCGGGAACCACCGAGCTTACCCGATCTCCGGACCGCCTGTATATATCAGAATTGACTGCCAAGTTTGTCCGGGCAGCTGGAATTATGAAAGATGGTTTTAGCTTTCAGGCTGGTGCAGGTGGGACAGCTCTGGCGTTTGCGATCTATCTCAAGGAAATGATGATCGAAGCAGGGGTAAAAGCACGCTTTGTCCGTGGTGGTTCCACCAAATATTTGGTAGAAATGCTGGAAGAAGGACTTACAGATTACATTCTGGACGGTCAGACTTTTGATCTTGAAGGTGTTCGTTCCATGCGAGAAAATGAGGGACATGTAAATACTTCCCCCTTCACCAGCTATAACTGGCATGGCAAAGGCAATTTTGCCTCCATGCTAGATGTTGTTGTATTGGGTGCTACTGAAGTGGATGTAAATTTTAATGCCAATGTGGTTACCCACTCCGATGGTCAGATGCTTCACGGTATTGGCGGCTGGCAAAACTGCCTTTTTAGCAAGTGTACCATTCTTCCCATACCAGCCTTCCGTGACCGCATCCCGGTTATTGTTGATCAAGTCACTACCCTGGTTGGTCCAGGAGAACTGATAGATGTGATTGTGACAGAAAGGGGAATTGCCATTAACCCCTTACGAACCGATCTCATTGAAGCCACAAAAGACAGCGGTTTACTCATTAGAACAATTCAGGAGCTAAAAGCTGAGATTGATGATCTTGTTGGAGGTATTCCGCAAAAACCCAGACTTACCGATGAACCAATCGGCGTGGTCAAGTGGGTTGATGGGACGGTGTTGGATGTGATTTTTAGAATAGAAGATAGAAGATAGAAAATAGAAAATAGAAGATAGAAAGCTGTACCAATTTGTACGAATAGGAATGAACGAAGCAAACGAAAATCTAAAAAGAAGATCAAAGGATTTCGCTCACCGATGTGTTAAGCTCGCCTTCTCTCGACCAAGCGATAATCTTGGGCGGCATTTACAAGGTCAGCTTATTAGATGTTCCACCTCAGTGGCGGCCAACTATCGAGCAGCATTATTGGGTCAATCGAAAGCATCGATTAAAGCAAAGATCAGTATTGTTCTGGAAGAAGCAGATGAATCCGTCTTTTGGTTGGAGTTTTGCCGAGATAAGAAGTTGTTTTCGATTAAAAAGATAGAACCCCTTCTAAAGGAAGCGCGTGAGCTTACAGCCATTTTTTATTCAACCCGTAAAACCTTGACACAACAGTAATCTTTTATGTTTACTATTTTCTATTAATATCAATCAAATAGGAGTTAAAAATACATGCGTGATAAAGTCCTAAAAATCTGGCCTGAGATCGACTGGATTAAAGACGAAGAATTGAGAAACAAGACTTTGGATGCCTGGGTCTGGGCTATTGAGAATAGTGTATTGTCAGCAGAAGACTTAGAGGTGATCCCTTTTTCACTACTGATTAAGGATGTTAAAGTGTCCTTTATGAATCACAAAAGGACCTGTGTTCAGCTTGCTGTAGACATTGCTAAACGCATGCAGGAGAATTTTGGAGATGCCATGAAGATTGATATGGACACCCTGATCTCTGGGGCCATTCTGATTGATATTGGCAAGTTGCTTGAGTATGAAATGAAGGATGGGAAACTGGGTACCAGCTCAATGGGCAAGATTGTGCGTCACCCTTTTAGCGGGGCTGCAATTGCCTTCCAGTTTGGGTTGCCGCCAGAGGTCCAGCATATTATTGCCACCCATTCAAAAGAAGGGGATCTGGGAATGCGGACCGTTGAATCCATTATCGTTCATCATGCGGATTTTGTATCCTTCGAGCCTTTTAAGGCATAAACGATATCGCCTCCTGTTCCTCAGGGGAAGACCATGGAAGCAAGCTGGTTTTCAATGGTAATTTTAGTAAGTGAAAGGAAGGTTTTCGTGGTCAGATTTATATTATTTATTGTTTTGAGTGCAAGTTTAACCCTGGCGCAAATTGCCCCAGTTACACCTTCAGTGGCTGCAACAGATGATCCGCTTGCAGTGCGCTATAATCCTGCCGGCCTGGCATTTAATAATCATACTGAAAGTATGATATTGACTCATTTCGATGGAAGTTATTTTACCCGGGATTTTGGATATTTCAGCCAGACAAAAACCAGCGGATTTGCTTATCAGTGGGATGTGGCCAGCGCCAAAAACATCTGGAGTATGAGCCAGGGATTCAAATTAACGAAATCTCATGCAATCGGTTTTAGCTATACCTTTGATAATACACTTTGGAAAGAAGGTCGCGTTGATTTAGGCTGGATGCACCGCCCTTTCCCCATGTTATCGCTGGGAGCAAATCTGCAAAATGCCTGGTCAGGGAACAGTGAATTTTTAAAACTCAATACAGGCATTGCTTTTCAGGATAGAACGGGTCGCTTTGGGCTGGGCTTTGATTTGGGGGTCGTCAGAGACGATTCTGGGACTGAGCTGAATTACACCAACAATCAACTGTTCACCATTTTTGTTGAACCCCTAGATGGACTCCGCCTGAGCGCTTATAGCTATCGGGATGATAACACGAACAACGCAGGGATATCACTTAGCATTTTTATG
>JABMOT010000047.1 GCA_013202385.1 Fidelibacterota bacterium | reverse complement strand
GCAAAATAAAAATTTGGAAAGACAGGGGCAAATGTGGTTCCCTCAAAGGTATCACTATTCAGTGAAGCCACATCGCTGGTAATGGTTCTGGTCTGGGTAACTGTTTGACTACTCAGATAGAGGTGCATCCCGTTGTCCAGTTTGGTTAAACCGGCGGGGTTAAAAAATACAGCATCCAGGTCAGTAGAAGCACCACGAGCCATCATGCGTATTTGCTCTGCACTCTGGTTTGTGTTCTCTACCATACCACCACCAAATGCCATACTCACGATCAGCAATATGGGTAATACACACAACAACTTTCTCATCTTTTCTCTCCTTGTTTATTGACAAAATATTAAAGCGTTTTGGACATCCGAATCTGTTTTACTGCGATCACCTAAGATAGAAGTCCTTTTGGTGATAGCAAATTAAAATGTGCCAAAGTAAAATGCCTGGATTGAGAACTAAAAATGAACATACCAATCAGTCTGTTCATTGATCTTTTTCTCCCGAATCACAATTCCCCGGGGAGCTGCGTTTTCGGGTACCACGATGTATTTTTGTATTTCCTGTAACAAGTCTTCATTGGCCAACAACTGGGCGGGATCAATCAATAGACCAATTACCATGAGGATATAGCCACCGGGTTCTAATTGGATAAAATAATCAGAATTTTGGACACCCCTGCCAATAGGATCACCATAGGTAATAAAATGGTCGAAAACAGGGTAATCAGATGTATTGAGACTATCTAAATCCAGGTCTACATCAAACACAACCACCACTGCTCCAGCGATTGAATCAGGCCACACTGCATCAAAATTAACCACGCCCTCAACCCCGGCGATGGCTTCCAAACTTTCAGACTCCTCACAAGAAGTCAGGGCGATGAGCAATACCGATACGAATAGTAGGGCGTATTTCATCAGAACCGTTTCTCCACTGTAAAGGTAAAAATACGCTCTTCTTCAATATTTCGCTCGAGCTGAGTGTAATAGTATTGGAAAACATTCTCCACGCGGAGCAGAAAATGCCAATCCCGGTAGGTCTTTCCAAGCATAGTATTCCAAACGTGAATCGGGACCCGAGTATCCTGGCCCGTCATGTCATTTTCTTGAAAAAGCTCTACGCTCTCCATGCGACTTAAATATCTGTATTCAAGTGCTGCATCAATACCCCAATAGTGAATACCCAGCGCATTGACCCAATGGTATCTATGCCGATAAGAGAGGGTATCCAGTATCTCACCCTGGGAATCCAGTTCGACGGGATCCAATACAGTTAATGCCGATTTATAATCCAGCAGGTTATTAAAAACACTCAAGCCCAAACCCACTTCCAGCCCCATAATCCGTGCATCTGCAATATTGGTAAAATGAATTACGGCATCAGAATCAGGAACCGGTTCGATGAAATTTTCGAAGCGGTTGTGAAAAATGGCTGCATCCAATTTCAGAAGATCAAGACTGCCCATTTGACCTGCCAGCAGCGTAACTCCGAACTCACTATTTACACTTGTCTCTGAAATTAAATCCGGGTTTGGCTCAACCGTAAAAATACTTCTGCGGGCGGATGTGAACATTTCAGCAACGGTGGGAACCCTGAATCCTTTTCCTGTGGAAATACGTAAGCCTAGCCAGGATGATGGCTTCCAATTTAAGGCAAGCTGTGGTGAAAAGACCTGGTCCTGATTTTTAGCATCAACTTTATATGCCTCCCATCGGGAGCCCATGGAAACAGTAAATTGACTTAATCTTTTTTCCAGCAGTAGAAAGGTCGCCAGTGAACTGCTGTTGTGCTCTCCAAAAATCTGAGCCTCCACCCCATTCTGTTGTGACGTGACACCAAAAATAGTTGTCAGATTATCCGACCAGCTTTTACTTGCCTGCACTTCTTCATAAAAGCGATTTTCATTTGAGTAGTTAGGGTCGGCACCGAATCCATCCCATGTGTTCCAGTATGCACTGCCCTTTGTTTTAATAACCAGAGCTGGGGAATACACATAATTGTGATGCCCATTAATGACTATTTTACGTCCCTGCGTTCCGTCCTTCTTGGAGCCTTCTGGTGCTTCAAAGGGATTGGCCGAACTCTTCCAAATTGATGTCAATCCCGATTTATCGTCCAGAACATTCACAAAAACAGCCGCTGAATGAGCATTACCAAAATTCAATTTGATTTTGCCAGAGATGTTAAATGCCTCTTCCCAATTCAATTCCATAAAACCATCATCCCGGCGCTTTTGAACGCGTATCCAGGCAGCATGTTTGCCTATGCTGCGTGAATGAGATATCTCAGTATTGTATAATAATCCCCGGGATTCACGCCATTTCCATTCATCCACCCTGGGATGACTGTATATCCCGATTTTAGTTGAAATTCTGGTTTCGGGGTCACGAGGGGCATTTCGCGTGATGATATTCACCACGCCTCCCATGGCACTGGAACCATACAGAGCAGAACCGCCTGATTTCACAATCTCCACCCGATCCACTTCGGAAGTAGGTATGGTCGCCCAGGTAACATTTCCGGCAGCGCTACCTAACATGGGAATCCCATCAAGCAAAAGTAGCGAACGGCTTCCGGCGCCCATTGTATAGCCTGAAGTACCCCTGATATTCAACTGGCCCTTAATGGTGGATACACCTGATTCATAGGACAGGATATCAATCATATTAACGACAGCTTTCGATTGAATCTCCCTCTGGCTGATAGCTGCGACCGAAAAGGGAGACTCAAGAATATCCTGTGCCTTGCGGCTGGAAGTCACGACTATTTGTGGAGATGCCAGAACATTGGAGGTCAATTTAACATTAAGTTCGGTTGGGATGCCATTTACCGCTGAAACATCCTTTTTCCGAAGGGGTGCATAACCCATCATGGAAAAGGATAGTTCATACTTTCCAGTGGGAACATTGATAATCCTGTAGTTGCCCTCCAGATCCGAAGTCGTACCAATCGAGCCGCGCTGAATCTGGATATTTACCCCTGGTAGCCGCTCTCCGGTTTTTGCGTCGCTTACGATCCCGAAAATGGCACCGGCTCCCTGGCCAAACACAAGTTTACCCAAAAGTATAAAGGAAATTATTCCATAGAGCGCCCATTGCTTTGGCCATACCACTTGCTTTAATTTATGTTTCATGAAGATGGTGAATATAGAATAGCTGTTTAAGGCAAACAACGTGAAAAATGGGGTCACATAGCTGAATGGCGTTTATTCAAATAGGCTAGCAACGCCACATCCAGGGACTGGTCCGTGGTCAGGGGGACATAATCAACATGTTGCTCACGGGCTCGAGACCCCAGATTGCTGCGGAATTGCGCGACTGCTTTTTGATAATCTTTTTGAATATGCCAGGGTTCAGTGGCGAGAACTTCGCCTGATTCCATGTCCTTAAACTTAGCCTGAGCATCAAATTCAAAATCAACTTCCCGAGGATCCAGGATATGAAAGATCAAGACTTCATGGCGATCATGTCTAAAGTGTTTCAAGCCATTGAGGATATTGTCCAGGTCATCCAACATATCCGAGATGATAATAACCAAACCGCGACGATTAATGCGGTCAGCAAGATGGTGCAAGCTGTGTCCAATCGCAGTTTGTTCACCGGGAGTGACATTTTCCAGGTGACTGAGAATATTGTTGAGCATTGAAGGTCGCGAAGATGGACGAATATGGGTACGAATCTCAGTGTCAAACAGAGTAAGCCCAACAGCATCCTGTTGCCTGAGCAATAGATAGGTCAGTGCTGCAGAAAGATAACTACCGTACTGCAATTTACTGATATCAGATGATGCATAGGCCATGGATTTGGACATATCTAACATGATGTGGGCTTTAAGATTGGTTTCTTCTTCAAATTGCTTCACATAAAAGCGATCGGTTTTGCCGTAAAGTCGCCAATCCAGATAGCGTAGATTATCACCGGGTCCGTAGGCTCGATGCTCAGCAAACTCCACGGAAAATCCATGGTAAGGACTCTTGTGTAAACCTACAATAAAACCCTCAACAACCATACGCGCCCGAAGCTGCATATTTGCCAGGGTTGCCAGGGTTCTGGGGTTTAAATATTTCCGTTTATCGTTTGCCAATGATCATCTCAGTTTTTATTCCCATTAAAATAACTATCCACCATGATTGTCCTTGCGTAGGAGTGAAGCGACTGCCGCGATCTCCGCTTTGAGATTACTGGGGTCATATCTGTCTTCCATAAGCTAAAATAATTGTCTCAGTTGTTGGATCAAGCTTCCTCGCTAACGCTCAGAATGGCACGCCCAAACTTCATTCTAAAGACCTCTTTCTTTTAACCTTTACTTCTCTCTATCCTGTCACTCGTCACTTGTTACTCGTTACTTGTTACTCGTTACTAGGCACTCGTTACTTGTCACTCGTGAAGACGAGAGCTGAATCCAGAACCCCAAAGCTCATAAACTCAGCAATTCAAAAAGGGATTGCTTCGCTACCGCTCGCAAAGACGGGCTTACCTTGACCCTATAAGTACAGCTCTCAGACTCATATATTTTACCTAAAATGGATTCACCAACGCCATTCTGAGATAGGATTCTCCCCAAAAGTCCGGGTCATTATCAGATCTGTTCCAATAGTCATGATCACCACCCCAGCCATAAGCCAGCGTTACGATGGGCAACTGAAAAAGGCTCATATCAAATTTAATTTCTGCTCCATATGTACTCAACTCCGTCCTGGATTCGGGGAGGTACCCAAAATCATAAAACGCCGCAGCCGTGAAATTCTGAAGACCTAATCCAAATAGATTGATGGGAATCCTGCGCATGAGTGGCAGGCGGAGCTCGGTCACACAATAAACAAGTTCACTGGCCGGGTATTGCCCTTTCTGGCCCCTCAAATTATAGGATTCAGGCGCATCAAAAATACCACTACTTCTTATTGTCGTCATATAAGCGGTTGAAAAATAAAGGGGGGCTGTTTCAGAGAAGCCCAGTTCATCTTGAGGAAGAATTGTGCCGTTTTGCCCAACATATTTCAGTCTGCTGTATAAGACCAATGGCAGCCTGGGAATGTCATAGTTGAAGAATCCTTCAAGCCAGTACTGGCTATAATCGCTTTCTCCCCATAGGCCAGGAGCAGTCTTCTCTACGTGGGCCAAAATCCCCACCCCATCCCGAGGCATAAAAAAGGTGTCCGTATGGGGTCGCTGAGATTTCCAGATGTAGGTTACACCAAAATTTAATTCATCTGTGTCTTGAGTTGCTAGAATATCACCCTTCTCTGATTCTGCAAGATCATCAAACCTCAATGCCTTTCTCCTGACTCCATGAATTTTTCCCTGGAGAGTGTGATTTGAGGATAGCGAATTTCCTGTATTCATGGGCAGACTCAAAGCCAAACCTAAGCCATCTCGAATCTCAACAAACTCGTCCTTATAGGTACCATGATACTGAGTGGCTAGGTTTTGGGTCGCAAAAAAGTTTAGCGCAGGCAGATATTGCAAATTTATATAGCTTAAATACACACCGCCAGTCGAGCCATCATAGGGCAGTACGAAGCCACCTTGAATCACATGTTTTCCAAGGGCATCATTTATGGAGGCCAAAGCCAATAAGCCATCACCCAATGGCAAGATCAATTTAAAGAGAGGTCGAAAAGTTTTGACGGCATGGTATGGAGCCAGCGTTTGTAAAGGGGAATCTGCCTCATAATTAATCGCAGGAAGCAGGATGTCTGGCGATTTGCTGCGCCAGGCGTTGAAAGGTTCCTGAATATGCAACCCAAGCGAGGGAGCCACACGGTCGGTCGAAACAGACCTCAGTCTGACACTGTCCACATCAGCCAATGTGGATGCAACAATTTTTTCTGATAAGGGCAAGCGCTGTCTGGAATAGATACCTTCAGCCACATCAGTCATCTGAGTAATGTTGAGGCTGTCCAGATCTACACGATACAAATTTGGGGTAGAATTACGGTAGGAAGTAAACACAATTGCTTGGGCATCTGCCGTCCAGACCGGAAACATATCTTCAGCAGAATCATGGGTCACCTTCTGGAAATGAGTCCCATCTATCTGCATGACGGCGATATCAACATCGCCCTGTGGACCCTGGATCATAAATGT
>JABMOT010000046.1 GCA_013202385.1 Fidelibacterota bacterium | reverse complement strand
CGTTGCAAAGTAAATGTTGAATTTGTGGAAGCAGAAGATCTGGAAACCGATTCCGGTCTCGAGAGTATTCTCGGGCATGTTCATGGGATTCTGATTCCTGGAGGATTTGGCACTCGTGGCATCGAAGGCAAAATAAGAGCAGCTCAATATGCTCGCGAAAAAAAGGTTCCCTTCTTTGGGTTGTGTTTAGGTTTACAAGTCGCTGTGATTGAATTTGCCCGTAACGTCTTAGGTCTTGAGAATGCAAACTCTGAGGAATTTTCAGACGACTCTCCCCATCCTGTCATCCATCTCATGCTTTCTCAATACCACGTCACCCACAAAGGTGCCAGCATGCGCCTCGGTGCCTATGACTGTGTTTTAAAACCAGGGACAAAAGCCTTTGCAGCGTATGGTGAGGAAAAAATTTCAGAGCGTCACCGTCATCGCTTTGAAGTCAATAACAAATATCGGGATCAGTTGGAAGCTGCCGGTATGATTATCTCAGGGACATCTCCTGACAATGAACTGGTAGAAATGATAGAAATCGCTGATCATCCATGGTTCGTGGGTACTCAAGCCCACCCTGAACTAAAATCTCGAGTCGCTAAAACGCATCCACTCTTCAGGGACTTTGTAAAGGCGAGTCTGGCTTTTAAGTACAAGTAAACTTCTTCCCCACATAAGGAGTGGCTTAACAATCCATTGGAGTGCGAGTTTGACAAATTTTCTGTTATAGCCTGCACAATTCCCTTTTCTTTTTGGACTGAATTTTTCAATTTAGCAGCCTGATCAGCTAACCCTCCTCTCAGATATTCTTTTCACTACACACTGTGTCAACAAAATCATTTTTATAAGTGGAGGTTATTATGTCACGAATTATGGCGCCTAGTGAAGGTCATCGTCAACGTTTACGGGATCGATTTTTTCAGAATGGGATTGAATCGTTCCATGATTATGAAGTCATAGAGCTGCTGCTTACCCTGTCGACACCACGAAAAGACATGAAGCCCCAGGCCAAAGAATTAATCCGACGCTTTGGCTCCCTGGCCTCTGTATTGGAAGCTCCCACATCTGTATTAATGGATGTTAAAGGCTTGGGAACTGCGAACATCTTTGCCCTCAAGTTACCCCATGCTGTTGGTAGACGATATTTGTCCGAGCAGACCAAAGGAAAGGACTATCTGCGCTCCAGTAAAACAGTTAAGGACTATCTCACGCATAATTTGAGGGAACGAAATCGTGAGGTTTTCATGGTTATATTTTTGGATGGGCAAAACCAGATAATCAAGATGGAAGAACTGTTTTCCGGGTCATTGACGACTTCGGCTATCTATCCGCGAGAAGTTGTGCAGAAAGTACTGGATTATGATGCTGCATCTGTAATCCTGGTTCACAATCATCCGTCCGGATCATTAACACCTTCGGGAAGTGATCGGGCTGTAACAAAGAAACTACAAACAGCTCTGGCAGCTATCGATGTTGAAATTCTGGATCATCTCATCGTGGGAGGAAATGAATTTTTTTCCTTTGCCGACCACAGGCTTCTTTGATGCACAAGTCATTCTGAGCACTTCGACATCGCTCAGTACAGGCTCCACGAAGAATCTTGGTCATTCACGGTACCTGGTCCTAAATATTGGACCTATCCCCGGCTCAATTCTTCCCTTAGGATAATATCTGATTCATCCTCGGGATGAGCTCCACGGAAGTCTTTGTAAAAATCACGTATGACGTCCATGTCATGCTTGATGTTGCCTGTAGGTGTGAAAATTGGACCTGTTCCAACAATCTTGTTCACATAATCCAGGTATCCCAATATTAAAGGGGTGTTGGACTTTAAGGCAATATGATAAAAACCTGATTTCCAATGATCTGTCTTATGACGCGTTCCCTCTGGGGCAATGGCGATAATCAAGTTTTCACGGCTCTGGAAATGATCTGCTATTTGATCAACAACTCCATGGGTTTTCCGTCGATCAACGGGGATGCCTCCCAACCACTTCATAAAAGGTCCGAATGGTTTTTTGAACAGGGTATGCTTCCCCATCCAGGAAACCTTGATTCGCCTGATAAACATGAATGCCAGTAGATACCCAAAATCCCAGTTACTGGTATGCGGAGCACAGATTAATAAAAAATTGCCAGGTGGTGGTTGACCTGCTTTTAACTCCCAACCCGTAATTCTCAGCCACAATCGACCCAGAAACTGCTTTATCACGCCAGATCGTTTAGTTTTCAAGATATCTCTCGACCCCCAGTTTATTGTTCCGCATTGACCTGCCTGCTAGAAATCCAGTAGACCAGCTGGATGTGAGATTATAGCCACCGGTTTCACCATTGACATCGATAACCTCGCCGGCCAGAAAAAGGTTTGAGCTAAGTCCCGACTCCATGGTTATTGGATTAATCTCTTTTAACGAAATGCCTCCGGAAGTTACAATAGCGCGATCATAGGAGTCATGCCCAATGACCTGCATTGGAAATTCCTTTAGCAACATCCTTAAGCGCTTTCGCTCTTCAGCTGTTATCTGATGAAGGGGCTTCTCGGCGTCTATTTTCAACAAATCAATAAACAAATCAATCATTTTTAACGGAAGTAAGGACTTCAGCATGGTCCTAAAGGTCTGCTTTTTATTCTCAGCAATCTCTCTCAGGAGGCGGAGATCCAATTTTTTGTGATCCAGTGCGGGCTTAAGATCAATCTTGATATTAACCTCCTGCCTGGAGCCCAACATATTCACCAGGATTTCACTCAAAGTAAGAATGATTGGACCGCTGATACCCTTGCGCATAAACATCATCTCACCAAAAAGTTCAGTTACTTTTTTGTTCTCATCCCAGATTGAAACGCTCACATTTCTTAAACTCAAGCCCTGAATTCGTTTGGCTATATCTCCAGCTGTGAGCACCGGCACCAGAGAGGGTGCCGTATCCACTATTGTATGACCAAAGGACTGTGCCATGGAGTAGCCTTCACCCGTAGACCCCGTTGCCGGATATCCAAGCCCGCCAGAAGTAATACATACCTGATCCGCCTGCACAAGCACTTGACGCCCACCATGTTGAACCTCTATTACAAAGCGACCCTCATCATTTTTGTAAAGTCCTGTCACATGCGCCTTCATTGCGATAGGAATTTTTAATTCACTGAGTTTCTTCTCAAAGGCCACAGCGATATCCGTTGCTCTATCACTCTCACAAAAATATCGCCCTCCACGCTCCAACTTTGTTGGAACCCCCATCTCATTTAAATATTTTAACAAATCATGATTGAAAAACTGGGAAAAAGCGTATTTGAGAAAGCGTCCCTTTTTGCCAAAGCGATTAAGAAAACTTTGCAGCCCCTCTTCATTGGTGATGTTACAGCGACCCTTACCCGAGATGCGCAACTTGATGCCAGTTTTGTGCATTTTTTCCAGAAGCACTATACTGTGCTTAGGATTATAGGCCTCCACGGCCGCCATGAGACCAGCAGGACCAGCACCAATGATGACTGTGTTATAGTGACTTTCTAGCATTCTCGTTTAGGACCCATGTAAGTGGCGCCATTTTTCAGCCAGAATTCCGTAGACTGCCAGATCGACAAATTGATCCCATTTAAGCGCATGTTGTTTCAGCATGCCTTCTTTCTCCATCCCGATTTTCTGCATTACTTTTCCCGAAGCCGGATTCCGGGTCATATGGCTGGCTGAGATTTTATTCAACTGCATAACTTCAAAACCATAACGCAAAACTGTCTCTGAAGCCTCGCTTGCGTAACCTTTTCCCCAGAATGGTTTCCCAACCCAATATCCAAGCTCAGCACGGCTAAATCTTTTGGTGACAATCAAACCCACTGCACCAATAAGTTGGTCAGTCTTTTGTTCGGACATGGCAAAGACGACACCCATCCCGGATTCGAATTCAGCCTGATGACTTTCAATCCAGATTTCGGCCATGCCATCTATGTACGGGTGAGGGATATTAAGCGTCATTTCGGCTATAGCTCGATCACCAGCCAGCATTTGAATAGTTCCTGCATCCATCGATTCAAATCTTCGGAGTAGCAGACGCTCTGTGAGTAATTCTGGGTAATTTTTCATTCTGCTTTGAACCTATCCAAGGTTTAAAACCCACGCAAGGATATGAGACAATCTACATTAAGTTTTGAATCTCAGTTTTAAATTCTTTTACAAGTGAAGCAGCAACCGTCTGACTGGAACCTTCAGCAAAAATTCGTACGATAGGCTCCGTATTTGATGCCCTGAAATGAACCCAGCGATCTTTCCAGCTAATTTTTACCCCATCTTCAAGATTGGGTAGAAGACTGGCATACTTTTCAGCCAACGCTTCAAGAATATCTGCAGGTATATAACCCTGAACATTAATCTTATCCTTGACCATCTCATAACGCGGAAGATCATTTGCAATTTCGCGGATAGATTGGCCACTCTCTGCAAGTAGAGAGAGAATTAATCCTGAGGCAACCAGGGAGTCTCGGCCTAAATGGGATTCGGCAAGAATGACTCCGCCATTACCTTCCCCACCAATAAGGCTATCAATCTGCTGCATTTTGCGGGCAACATGAATTTCTCCAACCGGAGTCCTCACCACTTTTCGATCATATCGCTGGGCCAGATCATCCAATGCCATTGTCGAACTCAGATTGGTAACGATGGGTCGACGATCACCTACGGCTGCGTGGCGAAGTGCATGATAAGCTGCCAGAACAAGGGTGTATTCCTCAACAAGGGGGTTGCCATATTCATCGATAACTGCCAATCGGTCAGCATCTGGATCGGTGGCAATTCCAATATCTGCACCTCTACGGCTCACTTCATTTCTTAAACCCATAAGGTTTTCAGGGAGCGGTTCTGGTGTATGAACAAAATTACCATCATTGTCACAATTTAGCCGAAAGACTTCACATCCAATCCGCTCTAAAAAGGCTGGTAGTGCTACTGAACCAGCACCATTTATGGCATCAATAACTACCTTCGGTCGTCTTTTCTGAATGGCCTCAACATTTACCAAATCCAGGCTCATCACATTCTCGATATGCCTTTCAATGCAATCAGCTAGTTGTGTGACCTTTCCACTGCGTTCAGTTTTAAGTGCACCACTTACCTTGACCTTGGATAATTCTATCTGAAGCAGTTTATGCTCTTCAAAATCCAGGAATAAGCCCTCCGCTCCAACAAACTTTAAAGCATTCCATTCGATGGGATTGTGGCTGGCCGTTACAATAATGCCACCCTTTGCATTGAGCTGTTTGACCATAAGTTGAGCTGTTGGGGTAGGACATATTCCGCAATCTATTATTTCACATCCAAGCCGACTCAATGTGTCAGCAACAACGTTCTTAAACATTTCGCCTGAGGGACGACTGTCCTGGGCTATTACAACGCGACCCTTGTTCATGAGTTTGGCAAATGCCCGTGTATAAACCTTGACAATCTCCTCATCAAAACCATCGCCAATGATTCCTCTTACTCCTGAAATCCCTGATATTAAAATTGACATTTTTCCTCCAAAAATGAGTATAACTGAATTAGATCAGCTTGTACCCATATAAATGTTGAATTGTTGTTTTTCCGATTGTGAATGGCTTGCTTTCCTCGAACACAAAACCCTGGCGCCCGTACCATTCAATGGCTGGTGTATTATCAATCATCACTCCAAGCCAAACTCGATCGACCTTATATTTCCTGGCCGCCTGTATTCCGAATTCCAGCATCCGTTTTCCAAGTCTTAATTTTTGATATTTTGGTAGCACATAGAGCGATGTAATAAAAAAATTTGCCTCCTGGACATTCCAGTAGGTTTTACTATACCCGACAATCTGATCCTCACAAATAGCGACACAGCCCTCAACAAGCTTAGAAGCGTATAAACTCTTCAGCTTTGCAAGTGCGTAATATGAGTCGTGAAAATCCTGCCGGTCCTGTTCAGGTATGAAGGGTCCATAAGCATCCGCCCATGTATCCCAGGCAACCCGTTGGATGTCCTTCAAGTCCGATTTGCGCCACGCTCGTATCTGCTCCTCGCTCAAAAAGAAGCCTCAAATAAGGAGACCGCTAACCATACCCAACCAGCTAAAAATGCGATGCCGCCCATAGGTGTAATTGCAGAAAAATATTTCTTCCCTGTGACAACGAATAGATAGAGGCTACCAGAAAAGAGGAGTGTCCCAAGGATTATGGTAAAACCAAATATATTGATATCCTGAGGAGACATCATCATTGCATATCCTGGTAAAACCAGAAGGACCATAGAGTGGAGTGCCTGGTAAAAAACCGCTTTTTCCCAGATTTTAATGGCATCTTCATCGAGTACTGCTTTGAGGGCATGGGCACCAAAAGCTCCCAGAGCTACAGCCAAGCCACCAAGGACCGCACCACAAAAAGCCAAAAAATAAGCCGACACTGTTAGCCTCTAATATCTCGGGCTCGTTTTTGCCCACGTAAAAAATATTGAAAAAAAATGGATCCACCATACATCCTTTGTAGTGTTTGCGAGACGGCCTCGGGCTTTCTTTTTTTCCCAGCCTCCTTATGCTTCTTGAACAGAAGCAGAGGATGAAAAAGATTCCAGCCAAGAGCCATCACAATGGCGATCATCCTTTTCCAATCTCTGATAAAAGCTGAAAATATTAAGGCAACAGCCTCTAAAGCTAATCGGGCTGGGAGGATGGCAGCCAAATATGCAAACGGATAATTCTTGATGATCATCATCAGATTGTTTCGATGGTTTAGATATTTCTTTTGATAACGATCCGGTGGGAGGGTCCATCCAGAATGGTGGAAAATCCGCGAACTCGGAGCATTAACCACCCGCCAACCCGCATTATGAAGACGCCAGCAAAGATCAATTTCTTCCATATGGGCAAAAAAGTCTTCATCAAACAAACCAACTTCCTTTAATGCGCTGGCGCGGAGCAGAAGGGCCGTTCCACTGGCCCAAAAAATGTCTTGGGCTGTGTCGTAATAGCCATCATCTGTTTCAGTCGTGGTGAAAATTCGACCCAGAGCATATGGGAAGGCCAGGACATCCAGGAGACCACCAACGCCTCCAGCATAATCAAAAACAGTGGGATTTTGGGCAGACATTATTTTGGGTTGCACTGCTGCGATTTGCGGATCGCTTTCCAGAGCCGCAACCAGTGGCTCTACCCAATCTGGATCGTGAGTGGTATCATTATTTAGCACCAAAAAATAATCAGAATCGGCGTGCTGAATGCCAACATTCACGCCACCTGCGAATCCCATATTTTTCACATTTTCGAGCAGTGTCACCTCTGGAAACTCACGGCGAACAAAACTTGCGCTCTTATCAGTTGAAGCATTATCTACAACCACAACTTTTAAATTTGGGTAAGTAGAAGCCTCCAACGAACGGAGACAGGGCTCGAGAATTTCAATGCCATTCCAGTGCGGAATAATCACAGTAACCAGGGCCTGCTTCTTTGTGTTTGAATTCATAGCTTTTAAGATACACTACAGTGACTGTGATTCAAATCATTGAGCCAACGATGGCTGGGTTAGACTATAAAAAAATCTCAACATTACCCAGTGTGGTGTCACAGGAGCGCTCCATTCAATTATTAAGACAAGTATTTGATACTCCCTAATTATTTTGTAAATATTACGCTCGGTAAGCGAGTGAAGGATTTGGCCAAAAAGGAAGCTGGAGGCTTTGATGGATAAGATAAAAGTTCGTGATTTTATGGCAAAAGATTTGGTTGTTTTTACACCCGAAATGGACATCTATGCTGCTATTGACGAGCTGGTAAAATCGGGTATTTCCGGAGCTCCTATTGTCGATGAAGAACGCAAACTTTTGGGTATCATATCCCAGAAAGATTGTTTAAGAACCCTGGCCAATGGCGTTTTTCATAATGCTCCAGCGGGACCTGTGAGTGAGTACATGACCGAAGCCGTGATGAGCATTGGTCCTGATATGGATATCTTTACCGTTGCCGATCTCTTTCTAAATAATGTCTATCGAAGGATTCCCGTAGTTGAGAATGAAGTCGTCATAGGCCAAATCAGTAGAAGAGATGTTCTGCGAGCCATTCAGCACATGGTTGGAAAAGCCAAAACCTGATTTCGGGCTGCCCATTCCCCAATCAACTTGTATATCTTATCCCAAAAATCTCAATATCCCCACTTGCCAGGGGTATGATGTCAAATATCTTGGTGGCATGAACACTAAATATCTAAATGTAAAGTTAACCAACACAGGAGAGACCCAGTGAAAATCGGTATTCCCGTCGAGATAGTTTCCGGAGAGACCCGCGTTGCCATGGTCCCCGGAAACATCGCTGCATTTACCCGTTTGGAGCATGAGATTATTATCCAGAAAAACGCCGGTGCCGGGTCCTTCATCTCAGATGAAGAATTCAAAAAGGCCGGGGCCAGTATTGTGGATGATGCTCAATCACTCTATGCACAGG
>JABMOT010000045.1 GCA_013202385.1 Fidelibacterota bacterium | reverse complement strand
TTCTCGTCAGAACTGTCCTCAAAAGAGATCATTCCTTTGGAGCCGATCATCACCATGCGGTGTTCCTTAAAGGGGTGTAGCCAGCTCACGAAGATGTGGCCAACCACATTATTCGGGTAGGTGAGCATGGTCATGGTGGTGTCATGAATGCCCGGCTGTAAAAAGGCACCTCCCCGACTCACCACTTCGACTGGGTTGGCTCCAATAAAGTATTCAAAGATTGAAATATCATGAGGGGCAAAACTCCAGAGGATATTTTCCTCAGTCCTGACGGTCCCCAGATTCAGGCGGTTACTGTAGATGTACTCCAGCTTACCAATTTTGCCTGATTCAATAAGCGCTTTTATTTTGATGATAGCCGGATGGAAAAGCAGGACATGCCCCACCATAAGATTAACCTTGTGATCATCTGCCAGTTTTTTTAGGGCAGCAGCATCTTTAGTATTCAGGGCTATAGGTTTTTCGATGAGGACATGCTTCCCATGTTCTAACAGGTAAGAACCCACCTCAAAGTGGGTCTCCGCAGGGGTAGCAACTGTGAAACCATCAAATTGATCCAGCGGAACTTCTCTCACGCTATGAAACAACTGTGCATCTGGAAACAAGGCTTTCAGTTCTTCTCGACGATTCTCGCGGGATTCCACGATTCCAGCCAGACAGCCCAGGTTTTTTAGGGTCTTGATGTGGTTGGTTCCCCAACGGCCAGCGCCAACAACGCAGATTTTTTTATTTGAGGTCATGTTGTTCCTTGCATTTCAGGTTTAGCTAGTAAATTAAAATTGTTAAGAAAGTCAATCACACTACTTCGACGAGCTCAGCATGACGATTGTGTGTCACTTTGATCCAGCTTGCCATGGAGAAGCTCTAATAATAGATCCCAGCTTGGTCGAAGAATCCTAAAGACACACAATCGGAGTCACAAATATGTCCTGCTTAACCCTTCAGAACCGCGCAAACTTTTTCAATATCTTCGTCCTCGATATAGGGATGCATGGGCAGGCTGAAGATACGCTGGCTCATAGCTTCACTCACGGGAAAATCGCCATCTTTATAGGGCAGATGTGCAAAGGCCGTTTGCTGATGCAGAGGTTTGGGATAATACACTGCCGATGGAATATCGGCAGCCTTGAGTTTGGCCTGTAAAACAGACCGATCGGTTGCATCCCGGGCTAAAATGGAGTACTGAGCCCAACTACTGATATAGCCTTTCGGTACTTCTGGTGTGACAACTGAACCTGTCAGCAGGGCATTATATTTATCGGCAGCCGCATTACGGAGTTTGACTTCCTCAGGAAAAAGCGTGAATTTCTCGAGGATTACTGCCGCTTGGAGGGTGTCCATGCGACCATTAATACCAATACGAACATTATCGTATTTATCGTTGCCTTTTCCGTGAACCCGAATAGAAACCAGTTTTTCATACATGTCTTCATCATTCGTAAAGATGGCTCCACCATCACCATAACAACCCAAAGGTTTTGCTGGAAAAAATGAAGTCCCTGCCACATCCCCAAAGCTGCCGGCCAGCCTGTCACCGATCTGACCACCAAATCCTTGAGCGGCATCTTCCAAAATTTTTATGTCATACTTCTTTCCGATAGCCTCAATTGCAGCATAATCTGCTGGCAAACCGAATAAATCTACAGGAATAATAACCCTGGGTTTGAGCACTCCCTCGGCCACAACTTTATTGATGGCGGCATCCAGCAACACAGAGTCAATGTTAAAGGTTTTCGGATCAATATCGACAAAGACAGGAGTGGCACCGAGAAGTTGAATAACTTCTGCCGTGGCGATAAAGGTAAAAGGTGTGGTGAATACGGCATCGCCGGGACCAACACCCCAGGCCATGAGGGGCATGAGGAGGGCGTCTGTCCCTGATGAACAGCTGACACAATATTTAACCCCAACATATTCAGCCAGTTGGGCCTCCATTTCCATAACTTCTGGTCCCATGATATATTTGCCATGGGCTAAAACAGCTTGAATTCGTTTATCCAGACTATTCTTTATCAAACTCTGTTGTTTTGCCAAATCGATAAACTGCATTTAGATTTTCCTCACCCTTTAACTAGCTAAAATTTTCATTGTCAGCATTTCTACTCATCTCACACTGCAAAGATAATTCCAAATGAAGCGAAAGCTGTCCACCATAGTGGCTCTTTTCGAACTCTCATATTTTGGATTCACTCCCCACTGTGACTGAATCATCACAAATAAATCATCCGAGTACAATCATTTCATTTTTTCTCCCAGATTTCTGTGCTTCCCGTTCGTTATAAATCATTCTGCCTGGTTACCGTATATTTCTGAGAGGATACTCACAATACGATTGGCAGCATGTCCATCGCCATAGTGATTCAACCAGCGGATAGGTGTGGGGAAATGAGCAATTAACTCTGGAATTCTGTCTAACTCATCCCCGACCAGATAATTCCAACCATCATTCACGGTTTCGACCCACTCTGTTTCAGATCGAATTGTCAGACAATAGCGTTGATGACAGTAGGCTTCTTTTTGGATACCCCCGGAGTCAGTTAAAATAACTTTGGCATGCTTTTCCAGCACCATCATATCGAGGTAACCGACGGGATCAATCAGAATTATTGAGCCAGAAATATCCTGGGTAAGATCTGCAACTTTTGATTTCACTCTGGGGTGAACCGGAAATATGACAGGAATTTTTGCCTTTGAAACCTGTTCCAGGATAGGGCGCAATCTGTTAACATCCGAGTTGCTGGGGCGATGGATGGTCAATAATAAATACTTGTCTGTTTTTATTCCGAATTGCTTTAGAATCGTGGATTTCTGTTCTGCGATACGTGAGTATGTTTGCAGAGCATCTACCATGACATCACCCACAACATAGACACCGCGCTCAATACCCTCTTTTTTCAGATTGTCAGCGGCGACTTGTGTAGGAACGAACAACTGATCAGATAAAACATCTGTGACAATCCGGTTGATCTCCTCTGGCATGTCCCGATTGAAGGAACGCAGTCCAGCTTCAATATGAACTAATTTCAGATTGAGCTTTTTTACTGCCAGTGCCCCGGCAAGGGTTGCGTTTGTATCGCCATACACAATGACAAAGTCTGGTTTGACTTCTTCAATTATTTTTTCGATTCCAATCATAGATGCGGCTGTCTGCACCGCATGAGATCCCGAACCTACGCCTAAATTGAAATCCGCTTTGGGAATATGCATCTCTTCAAAAAATATTTTGGCCATGTTATCATCGTAATGTTGACCGGTATTAACCAGAATCTCAGTGTGTCCGGCAGAGCGCAACGCTTTGGAAACAACGGATGCTTTTACGAATTGGGGCCGCGCTCCCACAATGGTAACGACTTTCATCTAGATTATTCCTTTAGGAGGGCTTGTTGCTGGTTGATACACCAGATGAGGATGGATGCCGCAGCTATTTCCGGCTGAAATCATTTAGCTAAAGTATCCTTACTCAAACTCTGTTGTTTTGCCAAATCGATAAACTGCATTCAGACTGCCCTCACTCCTGGATAAAAAAATTATTTGAACTGTCAAAATTTCTACTCTTCTGGCGAAGCAAAGTTCACTCCAGATATTCTGCTGATG
>JABMOT010000044.1 GCA_013202385.1 Fidelibacterota bacterium | reverse complement strand
GTCTGGCACACGCCGCTCATCAGCTTCCTTCAGAATTGTCAGGTGGAATGCGAAAACGAGCAGCCCTTGCCAGAGCTATTGCATTGGATCCAGAACTTCTTTTTTGTGATGAGCCCTCTGCCGGTCTTGATCCCGTTACCAGTGCTGCTCTGGATGAATTGATTCTGACGCTTAAAAAACAACTGCAAATGAGTATTGTAATCGTGACTCATGAGTTGGCCAGCATCCATCGAATTGCTGACCGAATTGTCTTTCTCAGCGAAGGTAAAATTGTGTTTCATGGAACCGTTCCAGAAGCAAAATCATGTGGTCTGGAGCAGGTTGAGACCTTTTTTCAGATAGGTAGTTTCTGAAAGACATTCCATTCATACCACCGGGAGTATTATGAATTTAAAAAAGTTAAAAGCAGCTGAATCATTATTTCTCAAACAATATCCAGGTGGATTCCAACATCCTGAGATGCTTGCCATGGGGAAGAAACATAAGATGGATAAATTGATTGAGCTGGCGGAGAACGATTTTTCGGAAGAAAAATTTCACGATCAGGATGCCATTGTACAGACAATGATTAAAATGATTACACGATCCTCCATGGTCAGTTTGTTTGAGAAACCAAAATTTAGAGATTTTGCTAATAATTTAAATCACCAGTATCGGACTATTCTGGCCCAGGGGATGCGGGAGCAACTTCACGGCAACCAGGAACAGGGCTTTAATATGGTTCTGGATGTTTTACTCACAGGGAAAATGGCAAAATGGTCTCTCATTTCGATTATTCCAGTTTACCATAAACCGAATAAAGAAGTATTTGTGAAGCCAACAACGGCCAAAGGTGTGATTCAACATTTTGAGTTGGATACTTTACAGTATAAGCCCCAGCCCAGTTGGGAGTTTTATAAAGAATACCGCACCATTATTACCGAGATGAAGTCCCAGGTTGACTCGAGTTTGAGTCCAAACAATGCTGCCTTTACAGGCTTTCTCATGATAAGTATGGGAATCCTTTGAGTCAAAAGTGAAGGCGATCCCTTTACAAGACCAACCCTTTTCATATCTAAAAACCAAGGATGGACAACTCAGAATTTTCCATTCAGGGAATTTGGCGAAAACGTTGCGAGGAAAGGATGCCACGCGGTTTTTTATGAACGTGGAATCAATCGGGACAAATGAGGCCCAACTTCTTATGGCCAGGGAGACTGGTCAGTTCAAGTTCGGGAATGAGCGGTACCAAAACCGAATGGCCAAAGGGAAATAAAAAACCGCTCCGAAGAGCGGTTTTACCTAACGCGGACCCCGATTTGGTCATACGGTTCAGTTATGGTAAAGACGGCATAAGGATGAACAGACGCTTCAATTATGCATCGAATCCTTAACTATAGCCATCGATAGCGGTTGTCATACTTTTCGATTTGGTAGACAGGGACTACCGAATCGTGCGCAACACAATTTATTTTGCATGTTTTAAATTAGTTATTACGGTTTTGACTTTTTCATTGTTTGGTACTAACTGTAATTCCAATTTATAATACTTTAAAGCATTAATTTTATCACCTATTTCTAAATACGCTTCGGCTAAACTATCATAAGTGTTAGCCTCCTTTGGAAAAAGTTCAACATTGATCTTAAACAGGTTAATTGCAATATCCTTTTTGTTACCGAAAAGGAACTGGTATCCGAAGAAGTTTAAAAACCGGGCATCATAAGGAACTCTCGCTTGCTCAGCTAATTTTTCTGCATTGACTTTAACATAATCAAATCCTTTTTCCTTTATCATTTTATAAAGAGAACGGTTGAAGGGTAAGTCTAAAGGAGGATATGGGTCATTCTTAATAATTGAATTAATTCGTGGAGCAAGTTCATCAGAAATGTTTCCAGTATTTGCCATTACAACAAAAGCAAATCCATTTTTCTCATTATAGCTAATTGTAGCGTTCCAAAAGGGAGTTCCACCGGCAAACATTCCGCTCCCATATCTTTTCCCTGAAGGCAAAGTGTTTTTCAGTTTTGCTTCTGTGAATTTTAATAGATTCCCAATACTTGTATAGATACCTCCTGCCGGCGAGCTATTTGAGATATCATCAAAACTCATTTTATCTCCCTCAAAATTAATTTCAGTTCCGTAAGCACGATTCATTTGTTTTGCTTTTTCTGCCATGCTGTAATAAAATTTTTCCAACCCCAGTGGCTTTACGATTCTATCATGAAGATTAATTTCATAACTCAGGTTGGTTATTTTTTCTATTAACGCTCCTAATACTACATAACCCGAATTGGAATATTGCTGACTTGTTCCAGGCTCATATTGAAGGGGTTCTGCTTTAATTATATCAATCAATTCCGCTAATGAATAATCTATAAATTGAAGTTCTCCAAATTTAGGGTTTCGTAAATAATCTCCCAGCCCAGCTTTCATATCAAGAAGCTGCTGTACAGTGATTTTATTACCGGTTTCTCTTGGAAAAATATCAAGGTGTTTGCTTAGATTATCAGTGTATAAAAGTTTATTTTCAGCCACTAACTGATGAATAATTTCCTCTGTAAATTGCTTGTTTAGAGAGGCGATATTAAACAATGTATTTTTGTCAAAAAGTGTTTCTGTTTTCCAATCTGCAAATCCAAATTGTTTGTAATAGACATTTTCGCTGTTGTGAGAAATAATTACCGCCCCTGTGAATATGCCTTTGGCAAAAGCATCATTTAAAAGTGAATCCACTTGCCGTGAAATAATATTGTCACTTTGTCGTGCCAAAGATGTCGTAGCGAATAAAAGGGTACTAATAAATGTTAGCTGAATTTTTCTTTTCATGGATTGTTTTCTTTTAAAGTTATTTGCTTTAAGTCGTCTTTTAAGGGTTGCCGCTAACGTTAGTGGAAGGCTTGATTCCCAGGTCAATCGAAGTCAATTCGAATGCTTATCTCATCACCCTTTTTCTCGAGATCCTCCAGAGTCAGGTCTGATTGACTGGCATAAGCCTGGATGCATTTTTGGCCAATCTCTCCTTTTACCTCTTCTCCATTCAAAAAAAACTTACCCTTTTTGATAGAGATATCTTCTATTTTTTGTGGTGGTTTAAGCCCGGCATCTGAGAGAATGGTCTGTATGACTTCCTCAAGCTCATCCAACTCAATTACGCGTTTAATTGTGGAGTATTGTTGTTTTATAAAATGAGCTCGGTCAGATTTTAAGGTCTGCAAGTCTTCCAGGAGGATTGTCAACTCATTCAGCTTCGCAGAATCATTCAGATGATCGGTTTGTATTCTGAATTCAAATTCCTCAAGGCGTGGATGTAGTGCCTCTAGTTCTGCATATTCAGTGGACTCTTCTAAATAATCCCGATATTTATGAAATTTATTTGCAGGTATTAACTCATCATTATCTGCAACTTTGAAAATCTCCAGACTCCTCGGATCGTAATCAATGATGATTTTGTTCTTTCTAAAAAATCCAGATTTCTTAATGATAATACGCGCCGTCTTTTGTTGTGAGTGATGATTCTTAACAATAAATACATTCTGTGACAATGAATCACCCAGAAGTTCTATATTGAAATTATGATCCATGATGAATTCAGCTCCAGTTGAATCAGAGGTTCTCATCCTTTGGTGAACCACTGTTTGTTGTTTAGACGAATCATCAAACATGATAAAATTTCCAGGACCCTTAATGACAAACTTCCGTCTACCATCCTCCCAAATTGTCTCAGTATCCAGGTCACTTGAGAAAATGATATTTTTTTGACCTGAATCTTGATGCGTGACCTCCGTTTGAACAATAAGCTGCCTTTCCTGGGCTAGACTACCTGAAACCCCGAGGATCAACACAGCCAGGAATATGAAATGTTTTTGATTGTGCATGTTTAGCTCCCTTTTTTTTGCTGGCCCTAACCTATCAAATAAAAATGAATAAAATTGAAAATGGCACCAACTGAACAAAAATGGTTGCCAATGAGGAATATTCGATAAATAGCCTGTTTATGATGGAAAGCTGGGGATTCATGCCACGCTGATGCTAATTGAAAGCCTTTAGGGTCGAAGAAGCGCTTGAAATGGATATATTCAAAGCATATGAGAAAAAGTTTAACTGAATCCGTTATCTTATTAGCCATCTTTGGTCTGATCTATTACAGCCCGATTCAAGCATCCAAATTGCCAGTCTTTGCCGGGGAGTTTAATAATCTGGATGGCAGTCTCTATGTAGTGCGAGGTTTTGACCTCATCTTTTCTGTCTGTCTGGTGATCTTCGCTTCAAGGTTTCTGATCCCCTCCCACCTGGATAAGTATTCCCTGCTGCGTGTGATAGGGCTTTCCCTTGGTGCTCTGCTGGTGGTTTCAGGTCTGGAATGGGGCTGGGATGAATTAATTCTCAGGGTTTTTAACCTCCCTGTCGCTCCCGGAGAGATTTCAGATAAGATGATTGCCTCACCTCGTCGGGAGATATTGGACTTGACCATTCTTTCTGGAAACATTCTGGTCCTGGGAGGAGGCGTTTTCTATGGACTTCTGCGTGAACGGAATAGACATTTTCGTCACCAGGAGAGATTGGAGCTCCAAAATCTTGAGGCGGAAGTGAAATATCTGCGCTCTCAGATAAATCCCCATTTCCTATTCAATACACTGAATAATATTTTCGCCATCACGCAGCGTAATCAGGATCAAGAAGGAAGCGATGCCTTGTTGCGGCTGTCAGGACTCATGCGCTATATGCTATATGATAGTGCTGTGGAAAGTATTGGTCTTCGCCAGGAAATAGAACATTTGCAGAACTATATGGATCTTATGCTGCTTAAATATAAGAAGGACGATCCACCTGATGTTGATTTCCAAATTGAAGGAGACCCTGATAATCTGAGGGTAGCTCCGTTAATCTTGCTCCCCTTTGTTGAAAATGCGTTTAAACATGGAATTGACAGTAAAGGGCGGGGAAGCATCCACATTAATTTGAATGCCTCCAGAGACAGGCTCAACTTTTCTGTCTTAAATACGGCATTCCCTGATCGCACCGCCTCAAAAGAACATCAGGGGATCGGGCTTGATAATGTCAAAAAGAGATTAGAGCTCCACTATCCCAACCAGCATGATCTTGTGATAAACGTATCTGATGTTGAATTCAAAATTGAGCTAGGGATCACTCTGTGAACACTCAAATCAAATGTATTATTGTAGATGATGAAAATGGAGCTATTGAAATCCTGGAATCTTATATCCACAAGGTGACATGGCTTCAATTAGAATCTTCATTCAGCGACCCACTTGAAGCACTGAATTATATTTCACATAATACCATTGATCTGGTATTTATGGATATCAATATGCCCGATCTGAATGGTATCCAATTATCCAGAATGATTCAGTCCGAAACGACTTCCATCATTTTTTGTACGGCTTACTCTGAACATGCAGTTGAGAGTTACGAAGTTCCGGCCCTGGATTATTTATTAAAACCCATCCCTTTTGACCGCTTTTTAAATGCGGTAAGTAAAGCGCAAAAGATAAGCAAGCCCAAAACCGATATTTCAGAAGGAGCCAAGCAAAATCGATTAGCAAAAATATTTGTTAAAAGTGGTTCTCAAATTCATCAGGTGGACACGAATGAAATCAGCCTGATCAAAAAGGATGGTCATTACATCATCTTAAAAATAAAAGGTAGAGAGTTACTTTCGCGAATGACTTTCGCTCAGCTTCTGGAACTCCTTCCAGATGATAGATTTATTCAGGTTCATCGTAGCTACGTTGTTGCCTTGAACAAAATTGAAGTGATTCAGAAACAATTCATTGAAATCGAGGGCAAAGAGATTCCCATTGGAGATGCCTTCAAGAAGGATTTTCTCAAGCGGGTCGACTTTATTGGGAATTAGGCAGTCTTCGCTCCTGCTAACCTATCGGACATTAAAAAAGAGGCTGTCTCAGAGCCTGAGGCGGTGTTCGGTCAGATTAAGGCGAATCGTCAGTTCAGACGGTTCCTACTCAGAGGTCTTGAGAAGGTGACGTTAGAGTTC
>JABMOT010000043.1 GCA_013202385.1 Fidelibacterota bacterium | reverse complement strand
TGAATACGGAGCCAAAAGTGATTTATGCCAACCTTGATATGGAGGTGAAATAATCATGGAAGAAATAGTACAACATCTCACCCCGCTTCTTAAAGAAGTCACTGGCTATATTTACCCCAATGAAATCGAACTCCACTGGGGATTGCTGGTCGTCCTGTATCCTTATCTGACCGGTTTGGTGGCTGGAGCCTTTATCCTGGCTTCATTGGTTAAAGTATTCAACGTGAAAGAGCTACAGCCAACCTATCGTTTGGCTTTGCTCACTGCATTAGCCTTTCTCGTGATTGCTCCGCTTCCCTTGTTGGCCCATCTTGGTCATCCAGAAAAATCTTATGAAATCTTTTTGACACCCAATGTGAATTCTGCCATGGCGATGTTCGGATTTGTCTATGCCTGGTATCTTATGGCAGTGCTATTGCTTGAGCTTTGGTTCGATTTCAGAAAAGATATGGTGGTCATGGCATCAGAGAGTAAGGGTCTGAAAAAATGGTTTTACAAAACACTGACACTCTATTCAAGCGATATTTCGGATAAGGCTGTTGCCTTTGATCATAAAGCGGTGAAGATCATAACCATCATTGGTATTCCATCGGCTTTCTTGCTCCATGGTTATGTAGGCTTTATTTTTGGATCCATTAAAGCGAATCCATGGTGGTCCAGCGTATTGATGCCGATCGTATTTCTGTTTTCTGCCATTGTGTCTGGAATCGCCTTAGTATTAATGCTATACATGATCATCACACCCCTGCGAAAGAAGATTATTGATATGGTGTGCCTGGATAAGTTAGCGAGTTATCTGTTTTACGTTATGATCATAGATTTTACGCTGGAAATTCTAGATTTTATCCATCGGGTTTATGAATCGGAAGAATCGATCAAAATTTTAGCCTCCCTGGTCCAAAACCGACTCTTCTCTAGTCTCGTAATCATGCAGGTTCTCATGGGAATGATTATTCCACTCTTGATTATAGCAGGTGTCAAGACATTCAAGGTCCCCGCCGAACTTCGCAAACTGCTCTATTTTATTTCTGCGATGCTGGTTCAAGTGGGAATATTTTCCACGCGTTGGAATGTCGTTATCGGTGGCCAGCTATTCTCCAAAAGTTTTATGGGCTTGACGACTTATAAAATGACCTTTTTCGGTCTGGAAGGGCTGTTTGTCTCCATTGCCTTATTGATTATGCCATTTATTAATCTCTGGGTGCTTATAAAAATTCTCAAGCCCTGGAGAGCAGAGGATGCTGAATTGGCTGCATCCACGCCAAGCTTGTGACACTAACTTTGCACAACAAAACAGGACGATAAAATGAAATTCGGTCGCAGAGAATTTATTAACTCACTATTGGGAATCGGGGGAATTGGTGGATTGGCTTCCATCTTTTATCCCGTTGCTCAGTTTTTGATCCCACCCGAAAACAATGAACCCCATGTAAGTTCCTTAAAGGTAGGAGCAGTAAGTGATTTTCCCATTAACAGCTCCAAAATAATTCGTTTTGGTCGGATCCCAATCATACTGATCAGACAGGACCAGGACACGTTCAAAGCTTTGGCAGCGACTTGCACCCATCTGGATTGCATTGTTCAATACAGCAAGGAGCGGAAACAAATCATCTGCGCCTGCCACAATGGCGTTTATGATTTATCGGGAAAAAATGTTTCAGGACCTCCTCCAAAACCTCTGGATGTGTATACAGTAAGTATCATAGACGATCAGGTACTGATTACGGAAGAGAAGGGGATGGCATGAGTGAGGGAATAAAGCAAAAAGCATTTGCCTGGCTGGATGAGCGCTTTGATCTTCAACCACTGGTAAATATGATGGATCACAAAAAGGTTCCCATCCATTCCCATACAATCTGGTACTATATGGGTGGTGTTACGCTCTTTCTGTTCATGGTGCAAGTATTCACCGGAATCCTGTTACTACTATATTATCGTCCTGGCGAAGAAAGTGCCTACGAAAGTATGCAATTCATATTAACGGATGTAAAATTTGGCTGGCTGTTTAGAAATGTTCATGCCTGGTCGGCAAACCTGATGATATTTTTCGCTTTCACCCATATGTTTAGTGTCATTTTTACCCGGGCTTTTCTCAAACCGCGTGAGCTTACCTGGGTTTCTGGTTTTCTTATGCTGCTTCTGGCAATGTTCTTCGGTTTTAGTGGCTATTTGTTACCGTGGAACGAATTGGCATATTTTGCCACAAAAGTGGGAACAGATATCGTGGGTGCTGTACCTCTCATAGGCGAGAAACTCAAAATTATTATACGTGGTGGTGAAGATGTTACTGGAGCCACACTTTCGCGGTTTTTCGGTATTCATGTGGCGGTCCTGCCTGCCTTAACGACGATTCTGTTGGGTTTTCACCTGCTCATGGTATCCCGTCAGGGGATTAGCGAACCCCGCGAATTCAGCAAGCTTCCTGCGGAGAAAAAACACTACATGCCCTTTTTCCCACATTTCGTTATGCGAGACGGTTTGCTCTGGCTCATTATTAATATTATTGTCCTTTCACTGGCGGTGTTCTATCCCTGGGATCTTGGGTTGAAGGCTGATGCTCTCGCTTCCGCTCCAATGGGGATTAAACCGGAGTGGTATTTCATGTTCATGTTCCAGACCCTAAAGGAGATTCCCCCCCATATTTGGTTTATGGAAGGTGAGACTGTTGGAATTCTAGTATTTGGAGTGGCTGCCTTATTGTGGATGGCACTTCCTTTCGCAAAATTTAGGGGCAAGACAATCGTAGAATCGAAATGGATTAATATTTTGGCTCTAATTTCCTTAACCTACATGGTGGTTTTAACGATCATCGGATATTTATAAGCGAGTATATTATGAAACTAACATCTATTTATATCCGGATACTTGTAGGGCTCATTGGTATTGGCATCATGTCACCCAGGATTCTGATGGCTGAAGAAGAGCTAAACACCTGCGTCAGCTGTCATGTTGAAAATGATCTAATGCCACAAGATTATATTATGGAAGATGTTCATCAGCATTCTGGACTTTCCTGTGCCGGCTGTCATGGTGGCGATCCCACGGCTGAAGATATGGACGAATCCATGTCTCCAGACAAGGGTTATATCGGGATTCCAGCTTATAAAGATACTCCAGCGTTTTGTGGAAAATGCCATAGCAAAATCGAGTTCATGCGTGTTTATCAACCTCGCATTCCTACCGATCAGGAAGATCAATATCACACCAGCATGCATGGAAAAAAACTACTGGCTGGCGATCAAGGGGTTGCTCAATGCAGCAGCTGTCACACTTCCCATGCTATCCTGCCTGCCAAGGATACCCGTTCCAGTGTCCATCCCTATAACATCCCGGCCACTTGCGATCGCTGTCATGGTGATTCAGAGTTAATGGCTGCCAGGGGACGAAAAACGGATCAATTTAGCGATTATGCAAAGAGTGTACATGGCACAGCATTACTGGAAAAGGGTGATACTGGAGCCCCTGCCTGCAATGACTGTCATGGTAATCACGGTGCAGCACCTCCCGGGGCTGAATCTGTCAGCCATATCTGTGGCTCTTGTCATCTGAATAACATCGAATTTTTCAAAACCTCGAAAATGGGTCAATCTTTTGAATCCGCCGACTATCACAGCTGTGAACAGTGCCACGGAAATCACGCAATCATGAAACCTAGCGACGAATTCCTCAATGTGCATGAATCCTCTCTGTGTCTCGAATGCCATTCAGATGGTGATGAAGGCTATCTGGTGGCTGAATCCATGTATACGGACATAAAGGACACGGATAGTCTCTACCAGGCGGCCCAATTGCATTTACTTGATATTCAAATCAAAGGTATGAATGATGTGGATATAGCGTATCTTTTAAAAGAGTCAAAACAGAATCTTATTCAGCTCAGGACCATGGTACATACTTTTGACGCCGATCAAGTAGCAGAAAAGGCAGTAGAAGGAAAGGGTCTTTCCAGCCAGGCAATTGAGTTGGCAGGGGATGAGATTCATGAGTTTAACAGGCGTAGAGTCGGTTTTGGTATAGCTACGCTGGCCTTTGTTCTGCTTGCACTTGCAGTGTATTTTAAGATCAGGCAGATTGATAGCCAGGAATCGAATCCATCGAATGAGCTATAAGAAAATAATCAATATGAAAGGACATATTATGAGATCAGCATTAACCATCATCCTTATCCTGGCATGTAGCTCCATTTACGCCCAGGATGCAACTGCAGAGTATGTCGGTGTTAAAAAATGTAAAATGTGCCACAATAAAGCTGAAAATGGAGCTCAGTATTCAAAATGGGAAGAGAGTGCCCACTCCAAAACCTTTGACCTGCTGCTCACAGATAAGGCCAAGGCCATTGCAAAAGCAAAAGGATTGAAGACGACGCCTGACCAGGCGGGAGAATGTCTTCAGTGCCATGTGACTGGTTGGGGCGAAGTCTCAGGGTATCAGTTAACTGTTGATCAGACTGATAGGAAAGCAGTTAGTCAAAATGAGGCTCTGCAAGCAGTTGGTTGTGAATCATGCCACGGGGCAGGCAGTTTATATAAAAGCAAATCTGTGATGTTGGCAATTTACGAGGGCCAAACTGAAGCAGCCAGTGTTGGTCTGGTAAAACCAAATGAAGCCGTCTGCCTGGGCTGCCACAATGAAAAATCTCCTACAGCAAAACCCTTTGTTTTTGCCGAGCACGCTGCTAAAATTGCGCACCCCTACCCTGCTGAGTAGAAAGGACGACTAATCTTTGTTCAGGAAATCATGGTTTATTAAGCTTATGTGTGTTGGGATTATCCTCATGTCCCAAGGACCCCAGGCATTCTCGCAGAAAAATTACCCAGAGATTCCGGAATCGATTTCTCTGGGTGTATTAAAGAATATTTTTCAACCCGTCGATTTTCCACACCTCAAGCATGCGCATATGTCGGAGATGGGAGTGGGTTGTGTCACCTGTCATCATTATGCAGATGACGATATCTATGATGCTTGTGGAGATTGTCACACCAATAATCCTGAGGACCTGGACAGTGGAGTGCCATCTCTCAATGCGGCTTTTCATCGCAAGTGTTTGAGTTGTCATCGGGAGTGGAACGCCTCCAATGTCTGTGGCACCTGTCACATAAAGCAAAATGATTCGGCTTCTCAGATTATCGACGATGGGGCGACAACAAAGCAACCAACACACTATCCCAAGCTGGTGAACTTCCAAACCCCATTGGCTAAAAAGAGTCGGGTTGCATTCCAACATGCTGAACATGTTGAACTTTTTCGCTTTGATTGTGCCAGTTGTCATACGAACGAGAATTGTAAAACCTGTCACGGACCCCAGCAAGTGTATGAAAACATCGAAGGGGCTTTATCGGTACACCATTTCCCCTGTAGTCAATGTCATGAAACAAAATTGGATGCTGGCTGTGAGAAGTGTCATCGGAATGAGCCTTCAAAAGGTTTTTCGCACACAACAAACACGACATTCCCCTTGAAAGCTTTTCATCTCAAGCAGAAATGCACAGCCTGTCATGATCCAAACAGCTCAGTCAAAAAATTGGACAAAACCTGTACGAATTGTCATGAAAACTTTGAGTTGGGTGCTTTTGAACACGAGGCCACTGGATTGGTTCTGGAACTGGGACACGAGGAATTTGATTGTTATGAATGTCATCTGGACAATCGCTTTGATCAACCACCCTCATGTTATGAATGTCATGAAGATGATATGAAATTCCCAGCTGATTTACCAGGTTACAGACTGGAATAGAATCTAAAAGAAATATTCTAGTACCAAAAAGAGACTGTCTCAGAACATGAGGCGGTCTCTTTTTTTTAACCACGGATTAGCACGGATTGGCACAGATTGTTAATAAAGACGGTCAGTCTGCCTTAATTTTCGAAAATGAGTACGCTTAGCAGTCTTTCAAACCCAAAAATGTCTTCAATATTCATATTTATGCTGATCTTCTGCTCTCGCTTTATGAGTACATTCGCTCAAAAAGTTCTCATGCTGCTCGTACTTCTGCTGGCTGGTCAGATAATCTACCTTCAACAGCATCTTGGGATGATAGCTGGGGGCTCCGCCTCCTGGATAATTGTTCAGAACAGAATCCAGCTCCATTTTATCAATAACTAAGTTAACCAATCGAACCAGATGGTTCTCAGGTATCCATTCATCCAAGCTGGAGGGAAATAAGTGGGTCTGGTGTTGTTAGTTGGCTTTGAAACTTACTTTAGGATGCATTGTTTTATTCATACACAACTATAATATTAACAGTTATATATAAAAGATTATTCTAATGAATTAAGCATTCTGAAATAAAAGAAAGAGGCTACCCTTTGGGGACAGCCCCTTTTTGTTGCTACAAGTTATGACAGGCGTAACACAATTTTTCTTTGGGAAGCCTGAGAAAGTATTGGTTTTCTTCACTGCCTTCATAAACGACAGCATCGATGCCCAGGGAGCCGTGGATATAATGACAAGTGTGACACTGGATTTCATTATCTTTTGATAAGGGCAAGCTGATATTATAGCGTTTCTCAGTAGCCTTAAATTGTTTCAACGTTGCCTTTTTAGAACCCAACAAGTTTTTGCCGTAATGATTCTGTTCATGGGAGTGAAGGGCGTGGCATTTATTGCAGGTGGCTTTCATCTCCGTGTGCATCTGAGCTGCAATGGTAGGGTGATCTGTGGCTGATGGCTGTTTGGCGTGACAGTTCAAACAGACACTGCTGTTGACGCTTCCATCCTTACTGAGTTGCTGGTGAGGATTTACTTTACCGTAGTTCTCCCTGGAATGACAATTATAACAGAAATCCAGCTCCTTACGATAAGGTCCACCTCTTAAGAAAGCCTTATTTGATCTATCCTGCTTGTTTGTCACCATATGGCAGGTCATACAATTCATGTTTTCTCCCTTAACCAGTGGAAAGGTATTGGGAATGGACATTTGGGGGCTGCTGGTATTCAGATTGTACATGGGGTGGATGAGAGCGTTGACGGCTTCGGTAGAATGACATTCCGTACAATTCCAGTCAGCGCTAATCCCTGCCTTGTGGGGATTCGATTTTCCGCTATAGGTAAGGGGCATCTGCGCCATAACAGGTGAGAGAAATAGGGTGCAGAGTAGTATCCGTGGGAGTTTAGCTTTTAATGACAATCTCAATCTCCTCAATCTTTGATCTTCCAACTATAGCACCAATTTTAAACAAATGGTCTCAGGAAATATACATTTTGCCTCTCCGATTACAACGTGGATTGTCCACCCAAAATAATGACTGGTGGGCATCTTTATGAGTAACGCCACAATTAAATATTCCCAGGTCAGGGATATAGGCTACAGGGGCTCCTGGTCCTTATTGAACAGCAGAATTAACAAAGGAGAGCCTCTGTAGAATTCGTGAAGATGCATTACTGAAAGCTCACTCAACTGCATCTCAAACCATATTTGTTGTTCTGGAAATAGCGTTGGTATAGTGTTTGAGTCAATCTAAGAGTCAACCGTAGGTGACAGTCCCTCTGAATAAGGTGGATCTCAGCTATGAAATGTAAAGAGAAGCAAGGTATAGCTTCAATCTCACTAACCTGCCCATGGTAGGAACCATGATGAAAGTGGAGCTAAATTGAGGGTAAACACCATGAATGAATGGAAATTAATCAGTTTACAGCGGAAAATTATTCCTATTCTACTGCTGCTTTTAATTGTTATAAGCTGCCAGGAAGCCCAAAAAAATTCTGCGCCAAATATTTCTGATTTAATTATCTATCCCTCCCAACCAAAAGCAGGTCAAATTGTTTTGCTCACAGGTATTGCCGAAGATGAGGACGGCGATCCCATCGCATATAAATGGATGGCCAGCGGCGGTACCTTTCTGGATACCCTTGGATCAAATCCCATTCAATGGAGAGCTCCAGCAGACCCAGATAGCATTAAAATCTATCTAAATGTGACGGATTACATAGCTACCACATTGGCTTCAAAAAGTTTTTATCTGGATTATGGATTGGGTACTGTAGCAGGTCACATCTCAGATCAGTCAACTGGAATTTTTTTGGATGGTGCGGTGGTGAATATTAATGGCTCAGTAGTGACCACTGGCAGTGATGGGTATTTCCACTTCATGGATGTCATCTCAGGCGATAATATTCCTATCAGTGCCAACGCCACAAATTATGTGACATTTGCCGATTTTATCGAAGTGGGGGTGGAAAAAAATATAGTGGATATATCCATGACCTTGCTCACCGAGGTAGGCCGCATTGCAGGTTATGTGACCCATGAAACAACAGGAGAAAAACTTTCTGGAGCTATTGTCCAGACTGGTAATATTGTCGATACAACTGAAACAGATGGATACTATGAATTATATAATGTTCCCCTCAGTGCAAATGTTCCTGTGCGGGCTGTTCTTGATGGATATGATATTAATGCCACCCTCATTAATGTTGCAGCAGGATATAACACGCATAACATTATTCTGAAACCCAATGTTGCCACGGTGTCTGGCAGAATATCAGCGGAAGCCGATGGCGCCCTGCTCGAGGGTGTCGTGGTCTCCGTAAATCAATTTACAGGTACATCAAATGCTGCTGGCTATTATGAAATCGTGAATATCCCGGTAACCAGTAACGCCTCGGTTTCGGCTGTCCTCGAAGGTTTTATTACCACCCATGCGATCATCAACCTGGTCGGTGGCATCAATAGTCTTGATCTGGAACTTGCTGACAATCCAGGATCACTTTCTGGCTGGGTTCGCAGCACGTTGGACGGATCTGTTCTTGGCAGTGTTTCGGTTGGAGTGGGACAAACTTACTATTCAACATCTCCCACGGGTGCCTATGCCGCTGCTGGATTATCAACTGGAACCACGTTGGTTACCTGCCATGTTGCCGGTTATGAAACTTTCACAGAACTCTTTGATATCCACGAAGGGGCTAATTTTCTGGATATCGATCTGACACCTAATGTGGGATCTGTAACAGGGTATTTGCGGGATTCATTGGCTGGTGTCTCATTGGTTGGGAAATCTGTCAATCTCGGCAATGTGACAACTCTGAGTGAGGTGGATGGCTCATTTGAATTTCTCAATGTTTCAGTGGGTCAACATTTACTCTCGGTATCCCTGGCAGATTATGAAGACTATTCCATCCTTGCAGATGTTCTGGCAGGCATCAATATTTATAACGTGCTCATAACTCCTACGACAGGAACGGTGCTCGGACTCATTCATGATGCCCAAACAGGTGAGTTAATTCAAGGGGCCACTGTGAGTGGAGAGGGTTTCAGTACACAAACTGATGAAAACGGTGCTTACTCATTGTCTTCCATACCCTTGGGATCAGTGCAGATAAGTTTCACCAAGAACAACTATACTCGCTCAGATGAATACATCTCGGTCAGCTATGGCGACAATATATATCATGTTGACCTGGTCTCCACAGTTGCTTCCATAAAGGGATTTATTAGCGATTCGTCAAGCAGTGCTTTTCTAGATTCAGTCACAATGACGCTGGGATTGGATACAGTCCTAACCGATTCCGATGGCTTCTATGAGTTTGATGCTGTGCCTGTCAACCGCTTGCTAGCCCTGAAAGCAGCGCGGAGAAACTACACCACCCGCAGCGTATGGGTAACCCTGGAGCCGGGAGAGAATACCCGGGATATTGGGCTAACTCCTAACCCCGGTATTCTTAAGGGATTCATCATGGATTCAGTATCAGAGCAGGAGCTTGATTCCGTTCAGGTCATCTTTGGAGCTGACACACTCATGACTGGATCAGACGGATATTATGAATTTCAGAATATTCCATCTGGTCAGCAACATTCCTTACGGGCTCGAAAGTCAGGTTACAACAATTTTGCAGAATGGGTTATGATAAACGCAGGACTCAATGTCAGAGACCTCAGTCTGATCCTAAATGATTAAATAATCTAGCAAATTGTGGTTTACACTGGAGCTAGCCTATCCAAACGGGGTTAGCGCGCCACAACTCCAGTTTTAGCAAATATCTCTGCTTCAAAATCCCTCTTATATAATAATGGTGCTTCTAAGCTGTTGATTTGAATCGGACAAATCGCGATATTGTAAGAAATAATGGTTTGAAATTTTAAAAAGGATGATAACCACTAAATATGTTTAACAGTTGAATTATTAGCGAGAGGGCTAAAATGATGACAGGGAAATCTATTTTAAACATATCAATCATGATGTTGCTGAGTGCCGTGCTCTATGCACAAGCTGGCCCGAAGCTACAAATTAATATCAGTGACGAGAAAGCAAATAAGTCAGCCGAGGAAATAAAGAGCGGCAAAGCAATTTACACACCTGGAGATACAATTCAATATACTGTCACATCCATGAATGTGGGTGATGCTTTTATGACCAATGCCATTATCACGGATCCCATTCCTGAAGGCGTTACCTACATCCTGGGATCATCGGAGAGTGAAAATGTTATTACTCTTTTCGCAATTGACGGTGGCAATGAATACGCAGTCTGGCCGGTTTACTATTCTGTTCGGAATTCCAAAGGAATAATCGTTCGCCGGGAGGCCACAGCCGATATGATTACCCATATTCGTTGGGAAATTCAGGGAAACCTGGATGCAGGAGCGAGCCATCAAGCAAAATTTAAGGTAGTGGTAGACAAGTAGCTTTAGGTTTCCTTAGAACGTCATATTAAGGACAGCCAGCTTCGCCTAAAAATTTACAGTACCTGGTAGGCCTGTTTTTAGTACCCCAAAAGCCTATCGGGTCAGCCTTTCAGCAAAATTTCTGGCTGCAAAATTAGATCTCTGGTTGGGATCGCAATCAGCTTTTTCTATTGAGCGTGTTCCCGGCTTAACAGGTAAGCCCCAAGATATAAAAGCATTCCTAGAATTAATCCTGTCGAATAGCCGTAACTGATAACGAGTAAAATTGTCAGAGTTGACCCGAGAACTGATGCTGCTCCATTCACAGCAAAGCCCCAATCTACAAGGGGTCCTACGCATCTGACCCCATTCGGAAAGGGCATGCCCATAAAAAACCCCAGGGGTGCGACAAGCACGATAGTGACCACGATTCGCAGGGCTTGATCGAGACATCCAAACATAAGGACAATGGAATTGAAAAGGAGAAGATCCAGGAATAACCATAGGACAATGGCCAGGAAGGCAGTTTTTGAGTCTAGAGTACTGGAATAGTGACTTCCAATCCCAGACGCGATCAACAGTGTCACCAGGATAGCAACAACGCTGTAAACGGAGGGGCCGACCAGCAGGGTATATTGTTGCATGAGGATCAGTTCGACTGCCATATAGGCAAACCCGATGACTGCAAAATACAGGTAGTGTTTCAGGGAAAGGCGAGGTCCCTTTTTCAGGTAGGGCAACAGTGTCAGCGGAAATACAAATACTAACACAACGAGGGCGATCATCACCACAATCAGCTTTGTCAATGGGAAACCATTAAATTCGTAGGGTAAAAGCCTGGCATCTTTGTGAAAACTCAGATTTTTCCAGCGACCCATTTGAGCCGCAAAGGGTCTATTATCATTATTGGGTGAGATGTCAATAGCAAGAGAGTCGCTGACTTTCTGCCAGCCCAGATCCACAATTCGCTGGTAAATATTGTCTTTAATGGAGTCTGCCGCCGGGTAAATAAGATGGACTTCATTAAAATTATTAGGTGTGATATCCCTCAATGCGATTTGCAGAAAATCCGGTTCAAGTGGTTGTTTTGAAAGCAGAAGAACTTTTCTGCGCATTTGAGGTAGATCATAAACAGCGAAGTGGGAAAGCGGCTCTTCAATATTTAAACCTTCCAATGCTGCAATGACTTCGCTAAGCAATCGAGGCATGTAGAATTGGTGTTCCATCATGAGAAATCCGGAATCCGATAGGGCAGACCAATAATCTCTAAAAGCCTCCGTGGTAAAAAGATAGTTCTCAGCCAGGGCGAATGAACCCGATGCCAGCGCCGCGAAAGTGTTGGAACTGAGCGAGTAGATCACATCAAAACGAGATTCATGCCGGCGGATATAAGCGCGAGCGTCTTCTGAAATAACCGTTACTCTGGGGTCCAGATAAAACTCACTGGTGTATTCGGGGAGCATGACCAACCCCGTCTGAAGGGTGTCAATATAAGTTTTTAGATAACCGTCTGGGTCCCCTTCGGTCAACATCCTGTTAAGCCAGGGATTGACTTCAACGGCATGAACCTCCGCGGCACCTTCGACCAGTGCCTGGAGAACATCAGCACCACCCCCTGCGCCCAGCGAGAGAAAACGACAGGAATCAAATCGATCAATCAAATCTCCAACCGGAATACCCCATAAATCTTCTGAGCCACTGTCAGGGAGAGAATAATCTCCATCAAATTTATACACGGGCGTATTGGCGGCATTGTCGATGACTATACCACGCCCATCATCACCAGGATAGTCAAACATTTTTATTTGAGCCATGGCATCCCAGTGCTTATAGATGATGGGGAATCTTTCCGGTTTGGAAGACTTAAGTAAAACTTGAGCATTTAACCCGGCTAAGATAGCAATACCAATGCAGGAAATGGGGATCAGTCTGATTAACTTTTGGCTATTTAGTAAAGCAGCAATAAAAATGGGAATGCTGATCAGGAAGGCTGCTACAGGCGTGCTGAAGCTGTTCATGCAAATCAGTGCAGCAACCACACCAAGTCCAGCACCAACAAGGTCTGCCATGTATAATCGAGAAATGCTATTGTGAAAACGTTTAAAAAGAATCGCCAGGGCGATTCCACAAAAATAAAAGCTGAAGCTTAAAATAAGAATCACAAGCATCAGTTTCCCCAGCATGGCAAAATTGCCTGGGAGACCGGTAAAACTCATCCCAACACGATACACAATGGATGGTCCGATAAGGATGGCGATTCCACCAAACAAGAGGCTATTTACGATACCAGAATGAGATTCAAGTTTTGGGAACAGTCGCAGGCTGAGAGCACCAAGTCCCAACCCCAGCACTGCCAGAGAGAGGATCAAAAATGCGAAAGTGTAAAAGAATTCAGCAGCCAGGATGCGTGTCCAGATCAATTCCAGCGATAAAAGTGAAAATGACAAAAGTGCTACAGTGAAATTTTGTTTTTGATCCATATTCCCCTCAGAAATCCAAATTATGCGCCAGGTCGTTGATGGAAGCTCATTATTCAAAACCAATCATTTGGATATGGACTGGATTGCAGTGACTTCCGATTCGCCGGGCATGGATTCAAATATAGGTTTTCGAATAAAATGTGAATTGTGGATTCGGCGAAAGGCGGCCTGCTACGGCGAAGGGTCATCTGAATAGATACAGATCAGAATAGGGCTACAGAAATTGTAAACAGTCTTTCCACCAGGTTTCAAAATCAGTTTCCCCTAAAACCATAGCCTCAACAGAGCATGCCACTGGAGCTATAGCCACGCTGGTTTCTAATCCCTTGTATCGGACATCCACCTGAACACAAAGCATTTCAATGGGTTTGGCTGCGAAATTTGCTACAGCTGATCCTACTGCAAAAGCAAAAGCCAGATCTTTCTGCTTGGTGTTACGATTCCCAATTATTTTAATGGTTAAGGTTCGACCATGAATAAAATCGTTGGAGATTTCGGCTGAAACCAATGCAGGATCGGAATGGTTCATGCTAAAGTATTTTTCCACGTTTCTGGAGATTTGACCATCGGGAATTTGAGATATGATCTGCAAGGGAATTAAAACAAGAATGATGAGTATTAAGCGCGCCTTCAAAACGGGTACCCCCAAGAATAGATGCGAGTCCATCCAAATAATATTTTGCCAAGTTTACATCTTGAGCACGGCGATTTACAAGTCAATAATTGAATTGGATTTTTTTCATCGCTTGCGTGGGCGTGTCCATTGGAAACAAGGATTGGAGGTGAAGCTGCTTAGCCCAAATTCCCTGCTCATAAGCGTATGGCGGGAATACTCCACGGGTATCAGCGATATAGATTATAAATCAATCTGGGATTAATTGAAATATCCATACATTTCTTTGCATGCATAAAACAATTACTCAAGAATTCTCTTGGGGTAATCAACTTGAAATTATTGTTCCTGAGACCATGTAGGAGAAACGTGAATGGAATTGCTGGACTGGGAAAAACGGTTCAGGGATGGTGTGGATGATGCTGGAAACCGGTTTGAATCAGGGCTGTACTTTTTTACGTTGCGGGCTGGAGTTTATCTGGAAACCATAAAAATGGTTTATCTGAGGTAAGAATTTCCTCCCGTTTTGTATAGTGCTTCATGAGAGAAGTGCTATCTATTACTGCATCTGATGCTACTCGAAGTAATTGATTCCCTTGAAGAGTGATATTCAACACTGGTAGAATTAATACCTCAGGAAAAAAATACCGATTCAACTCAGCGGGGAATCCATCCAGTATCCTATTAGTGCAACTTTATCAGGTAGGGAAGGTCTTTCTCATAATATTTGCATACCTCTGACTGAACTCAAGGGGTTCGGTCAAGGTCTTCAGATATACAACATAACTTCGAGCTTTAATTTTTTGGATTCTCTCAATGGCTGACACATTGATGATTGATCCCCGATGAATTCGTAAAAAGTTATTGGATGGCAATTGATCGACCCAGGATTTGAGAGACTTTCTGACGACAATGCTGCGCCCATCATCAAGTCTCAATTTCGAGTATTCTTTTAATGCGAGGATACAAATTATCTGGGTGTATTTGAGCAGATGTAATCTGGCTCCCAGAGTTACCAGAACATGGTCCTCCTCCATTGGCCTTGTATCATCTGCTTCCAATGATTCACGACAGAGTTGCATGAGCTTTTCTTTGTAGTTCTCCAGCGTGTTAAGACGACAGTTGACTGCTTCAGTGAGGTCTCTTGTACTTGGAGGTTTGATCAGATAATCGTCAGCACCTGCATTCATGATCCTTCTCGGATTTTCAAACACTAGAGACGAACTAATGTACACAATTGGGATGCAAAGGGTTTGAGGATCCTTGACCAGGAGACTCAGGAGTTCAAAACCGTCTTCCTCTTTTTCTAAATTTAGGATGATCAGTCCCAGGCGGTATCTTCGTGCAATCCTCAATCCATTCTGTTTCCCTGATGTAAAGTGAGCTTTCAGGTCTAGCTCAAGAAAGGACTCTTGAGAGATATGGTTTTCAGTAGCAGGATCGTCAATGATCAAAATGTTGATCATAGACTGAGGTACATTCTAGCAGAAGCTTCTCGATTCCAATTTTCAAAGCGACTATTCTTCCAGATAAATAGCAACGCGTTTGAGACAAAATTGTCGCGCTGGTTGATGCACTGATTCTCCATGCTCAACGAATGACTATCTTGTCTTAGGTCATAGCTGTGCAAGTTAACAAAGTTCAAAATCAGGATGATCTCATGTGGAATTCTAAATCTCATGTTCAGATTTATTTCATATTTGCTGGCAACAATCATTCCAATCATTGTTTTCAGCCTGTCGTGGACATCAAATATTCGACAAATCGAATCAGGTGAGGAGTTATAATGGATACCAGTAGTACTGGTTTTATGCTGGTTGCAACCAGCCTTGTGATGCTTATGACACCCGGACTTGCCTTTTTTTATGGCGGTTTGGTGGGTAGAAAAAACGTATTAACCATAATGATACAGAGCTTTGTCTCCCTGGGATGGACTACGGTTCTGTGGTTTACGGTTGGCTTCTCACTCTGTTTTTGTGGTGGAGAAGGTGGGATTATTGGAAATCTGGATATAGCCTTTTTAGCTGGAACAACCTTGAACGATCTTTATACGGGGAACAATTCTATCCCACTGTATGTGTTTGTCGTTTATCAGATGATGTTTGCCATCATTACTCCTGCATTAATCACCGCTGCATTTGCCAACCGGGTACGTTTTCCGGCATATATGCTCTTTTTAACCCTGTGGCTGTTTTTTGTCTATTTCCCACTGGTGCATATGGTCTGGGGTGGTGGTCTGCTTGCAGATTTTGGGGTGCTTGATTTTGCTGGTGGTATCGTAGTTCATGCCAGCGCAGGTATGGCTGCCCTGGCGTCAGTGTTTTATGTGGGAAAACGAAAAGTTGCCGAACGAGGACCCCATCGTATTCCTCTGGTAGCGCTGGGAACGGGACTTTTGTGGTTTGGATGGTATGGTTTCAATGCAGGAAGCGAGTTGCAGGTAGATAATATCACAGCTCTGGCTTTTTTAATCACAGATGTCGCCGCATCCTTTGCGGCCATGACCTGGCTAACGCTAGCCTGGATTTCGGAAAGGAAGCCTAAATTTGTTGGCTTGCTAACGGGAGCAGTTGCGGGATTGGCAACCATTACCCCGGCTGCAGGATTTGTGACAACGGGTAACGCTGCGATTATTGGAATTGCTTCGGGTATTATCTGCTACTACGCGGTAGCCATGAAGAACAAACTGAACTGGGATGATGCACTCGATGTCTGGGGTGTCCACGGTGTAGGTGGAATCATTGGCGCCATGATGTTAGGGATATTCGCTACCAATGCTGTAAATCCAATGGTAACGACAAATGGATTATTTGCTGGCGGAGGTATTAGCTTTTTTATGACAGAGACCATAGCCGTTATCGTGGTGGGTATTTACTGTTTTGTGTTTACCTATGTTATGTTGAAGGTCATAAATATGATCACACCTGTCAAGGTCACTGCCCAGGAGGAAGAAACTGGTCTGGATGATTCCTTGCATGGTGAAATTGCCTACGAAGAATTATAGGTCCTGGTTCCTTAGATGCACAGGCCGGTGTTTCCCTCATGCGATGCCGCTTGTGTTATCCCAATCGCACGCGTTCAGATAAGTCTTTTCTCCCAATCAATGATAGGATAAGTTTTGAGGTACCGGGCAATGGGTCACAAGACTTCTGTTGCCGGGTGAATTGATGGGGAGATCATTATGCAATTATTAGCCTGGGATAAACGATTTAGCGTAGGGATCAGGGAGTTTGATCAGCACCATAAGATATTGTTTGAGATGATCAATTCGCTTATTATCGCCAAAGAAGAGAACAGTGATCCGCATGTCATTAAAAACACCCTAGGGCAGCTGCACATGTACACCATTTTCCATTTCACGGCCGAAGAATCCATGATGCAGTATTTTAATTATGATGGGCTTGATGAACAGGTCGAGGAGCACGCAAAACTTCTTAAGCAGGTTGAAGATTATACCCTGAGACTGGAGCGGAACGAGGATCTCTCTGTGGCAGAATTGTTGGAATTTCTCGCTGGCTGGCTGTTGGATCATACCCTGGGTCCTGATATGCTCTATGGTCCCTTTTTAAGACATAGAGTGGAATAGTATTGATTGACTGTTAAGGTCTGAATTCTAGATGGACTTATTATCCTGAAATATTTCTTCGATCGATAATTCAAATAAGCGCGATACTTTAAAAGCCAGGGGCAGACTGGGATCAAATTTGCCGGTTTCTACTGCGTTAACTGTCTGTCTTGAAACCTCAAGGGCATCGGCTAACTGAGCTTGCGTCCAATCCCGCTCTGCGCGAAGTACTTTCAATCGGTTTTTCATTTATAGCGCCTATTCCCAGTAAAAACACCCATCCCATAAGCAAGCGACATCAAAATAACCAGGTGTGAAATTTCTGGCTGAAAGCCTATGAGGTGAATGTCTTCCAAGAGTTCATAGCCAAGTCCTGCCACAACGCCAACGCTCAAGGACAGCGCAGTCGCCTCAAGTTGAATTTTTTGTTGCAGGTCATCAAGATCTCTCAGATTCTGCTTGTTGGCCAGAATCCAGCAAACACCTGCGACAAGGTTCACCAGCAGCGCTAAAAGGCTGGGTAATCTGGCATAATCCCAGATGAACTTGGGGCCAAATGCAGCAATTGCCAGTGTTATCACCCAGGCTGCAGTCCAGTAGCCCAGGCGGATGGTGTTCTTTTTAAGGCGATCAGTCCAATTGCCTGGTTCTGTAATAAGCTTATTCATAGGTATGGTTCCTTTGTCATTATGTTAAGTGTCCTTGACTCAATGTAAGCGTGATCTATTAAAAGTCAAGGAAGCTTTACAAAAAGATTGGCATACTTGATAGTTTGAGTCGAATAAGTAAGACTTGACCACCAGACAAGTACTCCATACCCTTAAGGTGCCAATTGGCCATTCTTATATGGAGAAAATCTTCTTTCAAATTGATTACCATATTCACATTAGAATCATTAGCTTTCCATCCATGAAGATGTTGAAGCGACTCGTCCTGTTTGTCATCGTCCTATTTAGTTATCTCATCTTGCGAGAGATGCTGAACTTCTACGTACTGGCGTATACGGCGAATCCTTATTTAGGCTATACAGTTTTGATGCTCCTCATCAGTATATTGGTTTACTTTGTCTTTATCCCCCTCTATGGAATTAGCAGACTCAGTGGCGATCCCGGTCCGGTAAAGAAAAAGAAGAAAGAATCAGAACTGATCGAAATGCGGCTTCAACGCAGCCTGACAAATCCCTATCTGAAGAAAATCAATTTTGTTCACCCCAAATCAGGAACAGCCCTGGATCGGTATACCATTACTACCGATATTTTAGCTCAACGTGTCGAGGTCATTCGCCGGAAGTATATCGTTCACCTCTTTTATAGCAGTGCGGTATCGCAATATGGTTTTATCGATGCGATTCTCATATTTTCAGCAAGTGTTAATCTTGTTAAGGAGATATTCACTCTTTATACAGGCCGAGCTACTGGTCGCGACCTGTGGCAGATCATGAAGCAAATCTATTACTCTGTAGCCATCGGTGGATCTGAAGGTGTAGAATTTGCCGTAGAAGAACTCATCTCTAAACTGGGTTCCGATACATTGAAAAGCATTCCCTTCTTTGATAAAGTCTTGGCTTCCATCGCCGGCGGGTTTACCAATGCTGTGCTCTTGTCTCGAATCTCACTGATCACAGAAAATTATTGCCGGATGACTTATATCGAGGCGACGCGAGATTTATCGCCTGAACCCATGCTTATCTTGAAATCAACCCGGGCTATTGTCGATGAACCTATTCGCCATATCAAAGCGCAACTCAATGATATCGCCAAACAAAAGGCCATTGATTTCTCAAGATATGCTCTCAATCCTACCCGAACTGTCATTGAAAAAGCCATCGAGAAGTTCACACCTTCAAAAGATGAAAATGACATTGAAAGACAGTCGATTATGCGCAGTATTGCTGTAGGCATTAATCCCCTCAAGTATTTCACGGGTCGCCGGGATCGCAAACCGAAGCAGTAAACTCCTGGATTAAATTTGTAAAAGAGGGATCGCCACGTCCTTTCGGACTCGCGAAGACAGATTTGGAATTACCCCGTCTTTTAGGGCGGGGGTCCAAGCACTCCCAGAAATGGGCTTTAGCTCAACCAATCAGGACTGAAGTCCTAACTTCATAAATCTACTCATATCCCCACCTTAAAACGTGTGGCAAGCGATTGAACTGCGAATAGTCTCAGTCACCTGCCCCACGTGTTTGCCCTTCGATTTTGCTCAGGATAAACTCTGTGAAGTCTGCCCACCTTAGCAAGTAACTTGCTAAGGTGGGTAATCTCTTTTTCTCAGATCAATCCAGGAGATCGCTTCGGTCACTCTGTTCGCTGGTATTCTTTGCGTGATGCTTTGCTCATATTCATGTACCTCTTTTGGGGTTACATTAATATTGAGTCAATGCGGTATGCTCAAAGAAAAATTCTTTCGGGTGGAGTTCATGGATTTCAGATTAGATTGGGGACGCTCAAAAGAATTAAAATCATTTGTGAATGGGGAAACCAATAATCCATCGAAAAGAAGCGATAAATCGGGTTCTAAATCGCGATTCTGGTTGCAGGGAAGCGATTTATGACTATTATAGTCACGTTAGTATGCGTTACTATGAACTATCTCCCCCCGAAACACTCCAAAATTATACAACTATTTATTGAGGTATTCCGTGTCCAGTGTAAACATTCATCATGATACCGATCCCCAGGAAACCAGCGAATGGTTAGACTCC
>JABMOT010000042.1 GCA_013202385.1 Fidelibacterota bacterium | reverse complement strand
TTTCTTAAAATTTTATAAAGAGGGTGGTGGAATGATTTCCGTCACCCTCTTTTTGTTCTAAAATCATATGGCTCTATCACCTGAGCTCACCAATACACTCTCTGTTTCCCAGTTAACTGGGAAAATTCAATATTCGCTTGAAGCAGGATTCTCATCTGTTTGGGTCAAGGGAGAGATCTCAAATCTCACGCGTCATAGCTCCGGGCATTGGTATTTCAGCTTGAAGGATAATGGCGCTCAGTTGGGTGCTGTAATGTTCAAACGCCAGAATGAATCTGTTCGATTCAACCCAGCTCACGGAATGGAAATTACGGCACATGGCAGAATCTCAGTCTATGCCCCCCAGGGTCGCTATCAGTTGATCGTTGATCAAATGCTTCCAGCGGGTCAGGGTGATCTGCATCTTGCCTTTGAAAATTTAAAACAAAAACTGGCGGCAGAAGGTCTCTTCGAACAGTCCCGGAAACAGGACCTGCCAAAATACCCTGAGCGCATTGGCATTATAACTTCACCAACGGGTGCCGCAATCAGAGACATCATTACTGTCTTCAGCCGCCGTTATCCGCTGGCTGAGCTCCTGCTGCTGCCCGTGAGAGTTCAAGGTGAAGGTTCAGCCAATGAAATTGCTAAAGCCATTGATGTGTTCAATGAGCGAAAGGATTGCCAGGTTCTGCTTATCGGCCGCGGAGGGGGCTCACTGGAGGATCTTTGGGCGTTTAACGAAGAAGTCGTCGCATACGCTATTTCCCGCTCCAAGATTCCCATTGTAAGTGCAGTAGGACATGAAACCGATACGACCATTAGTGATTTCGTGGCTGACCGGCGGGCACCGACACCTTCGGCTGGCGCAGAACTAATTGTACCAGATCGTGAGGAGCTCACAAGCCGTCTCGTTAATCTGGGGCAATCCTTGCATAGGAATCTACTTCATCGTATCGATCGCCATGAGCGGCGTCTCTCTGCCATTGGCGACTCATATGCACTTAAAAGACCGGTATTACTGATCGAATCATCCATCCAAAAATTGGATCAATATCTAGATCGGGCGAATCGAGCTTCAAGCGATAAGTTGAAATTTAGTTATTCCAGACTTGAGAGTCTAAGTCACCAATTGAACGCATTGAATCCGCTGGCAGTTCTCGAACGAGGATATGCCATTCTCAGCGATGGCCATGGCAAAGTTCTCAGATCAGTAGGACAAACCGGACCTGGAGATCAGGTTCTTGTGAGAATGCGGGATGGTGACCTCGACACACTGGTAAATAAGGTAAATAAGCACAAAAAATAAGGTGACCTGAGGACGGGAAGGGTCTAAATTAATTTATGTCTGCAAAAGAAAAATCGTTTGAAGTTCTTATGGAGGAGTTGGAATCTCTGGTAGCCAAGCTGGAAGGTGAAGACCTCAAATTGGATGATGCTATCAAACACAATGAATCTGCCTTGAAACTCATCAATCTCTGTCGTGAGCGCCTGGATTCCGCGCGCCAAAAAATAGCTAAGCTGGTGCGCAGCGCGGATGGCGAGTGGCAAGAGCGCAGCTTAGACTAGCGAAAGCGATCCAGGGGAAAAGATGAAATTTGCAATTTGGGGTTTTCAGAGCGATTCAGAGATCAAGAAACATGTTCACGAAATTCTTGAAAAGTTGGCTTCGGAAAAGCATGAATTAATCATGCTAAATAGTTTTGCTGAGCTGCTTCAAATTGATCGTCCTGACGTTCAATTAATTACTGTCGAACAAATCCCTAAAGATACAGATTTTGTTATTTCTATTGGCGGGGACGGCACCCTGCTTTCGGCTGCCCAGGCCGTGATGCGGACCCCCATTCCAATCCTGGGGATCAACTTGGGAAGTCTCGGCTTTCTGACAAGTCTTGAACGAGATTGGAGAACCGGATTAGACGAGATTCTAAAAGGTCACTATCGTATCGAAGAGCGGATGGTACTCAACTGCCGGCTAGAATATCAGGATGGGTCTGAAGAAACCCTCTGGGCCCTCAACGATGTCGTGATCGAGCGCGCCGATATATTTAATCTACTGGCTTTGGAAGTCCGTGTGGGAGAAGAATTTCTAAACAAGTATTTGGCAGATGGTCTCATTTTGTCGACCCCCACGGGGTCAACTGCCTATGCACTATCGGCCGGTGGTCCAATCATTGATCCCAGCCTGGATGCAATTCTCGTAACACCGATTTCTCCCCATACACTTTCTGTTCGACCGGTTGTTTTGACTGGGGAAAAGAATATATATATTAAATTGTCAAATCCAGTGGGGCAAGCCCATCTGCATATTGACGGCAAAAATACCCGCAAGATTGATGGCAGGTTGAGAATTCGAATCAGACCTAGTTCGTATCGCATACAATTGGTCGTGACACCCGACAATACTTTCTATGAAAAACTGAGGAACAAGCTGCATTGGGGGCAGCGATCAAGCCAAAAAGATTAGGAAATCTGGTTGTGTACTCTGTAGATACAATCGTTCATTACTACGGGAATTCCAACCTCAGTAGCCAGTCGAGCGGCCTCGATATTGTAAACATTATCCTGCATCCAGATCAGCTTGAGTGATGACTTTTTTAAGGCGCTGATGACAATGGGAATGACTTCATCAGAACGTCGAAAAATATTTACGATATCAATATCTTCCGGGATACTTTCCACATCTGGATAGCATTTCAATCCAAATAGTTCGGTGTGACCAGGATTCACAGGTATCACCTGATAACCATTATCCATGAGATATTTGCTAATCCAATGGCTGGGGCGCACTGGATTGGGCGAAGCGCCTACTACGGCTATTGTTTTGCTATTTAGTAATATTTTATGTGCATCTGTTTTGTCCATTTGAACCCTCTTAATGTTTAACAAACAGGTTCTTGATTACATAGCCAGCAACATCAGGATTCTCCTTGAGCCGACGGCTGGAGTAGGCGTACCATTCACTGCCGAAGGGAACATAAATCCTAACCGAATGTCCAGCTTCAATCATGGATTGCAAGCGCGCCAGAATGGGAACGCCAAGCAGTGCTTGAAATTCGTATCTGTTTTTTGGGATTTTTAGCTCAGAAAGTAGCTCGAGAGATGCATCTAAAAGCAAGGGGTCATGAGTGGCGATACCTACAAAAGCCCCTTTACTAAGCATTTCATGAATAAGTTTGATAAAATTGTGACGCACTTCATCTGCATCCTGGATCGCTATTTCTGGCGACTCCTTGTAAATGCCTTTGCAGATTCTCAAGTTTCCCTGGCTTTCTGCGATGGGCTTTACATCATCAAGACTGCGGCGCATATAGGCCTGGATTACCGTGCCTAAATCCGTATTATTTCCCCGAAGTTGTTTGTAAATATTAAGTGTCTGGGTTGTAAAAGGAGAATTCTCCATATCAATGCGAACGAATATGCCAGCAAGGTGTGCCTTGGCAACGATCGCTGAAATATTCTTAAACCCCAACGCTTCAGATAAACCGAGACCCAGGGCGGTTGGCTTTAGAGAAATATTTTTCGCGATACCGCTGGATTCGACTTCTGAAACCAGGTTAAGATAAGAATCCCGGGCAGTATTCGCTTGACTCTCGGAAGTGACCGCTTCTCCCAGTATGTCAACCGTAGTTAAAAACCCCTGAGCCTTGAGTTCAAGACAAGTTTTGATGGCTGACGAGATTTCTTCACCAGCAATGTATCGTTTTGAAATCACTTTTACTGCAAATTTGGGTACCATGGGCATGAGAGAGACAATCAATTTATTAAACACAGAACCTCCGAGTCATTGCGAAAGGAATCAACTAAGCCATCAGCGTAAGGGTCGCTGGTAATACTCGAAGACTTTGCCAGTATCGTGCCAATTAGGGAATTTTTGAATTACCCGTGTGTGGAGGGAAAAACGTTGGGAGATTCCCTCTCGGACATGACCTGAGACATACAGATATCCTCGTTTTTTGAGCCAGTTGAGATAGACCCGTTTGAGCATCTTTGCATAACCGTTTCCCTGGTGTTTTTCGTCAAAAATGAAAGCATAGGTATATACGGTCTCATGTTCACCTAAGGAGGGGTCGATGCTGGCCCAACTTTCATCTTGAAAATGCTCCAGCGGAACGCCAACTAAAAATCCGATGATCTCATTTCTCAGTAGACCCACGAATGGCAATGTATGTGGGTAATTAAAATATTTCCAGACGGTTTTTTTTGAAAATGAAGTGCCAGCGCCGAAGGGTTTGATTAAACCGTGGGAAATTTTGATAATTTGGTCAGCATCCGTTGCCGAGAGAGCCTCAACCAGCTTTATTTGAAAATTTAAAGTACCTGCAATCAGCCGGACTTCTGACCGGCTGGGAATCTTGGCAGGGGGTTTAAAAAATTCTAGTTGAGACATAAGGCTTAAGTTTAAAATTCTGGTGTACGGTTAGCCACCTGTTTTTAGAGCTACATTAAATTAGCGTTATCCATTTTGCCAATACCATTAATAAATATCGAGTGAAAAATTCATTCACAGTTTTTAGTTGAATTGCCCCAGCGCTTTCCTAATTTGATAAATTAGGCTGTGAGTGTTTTTAAAAACCAAGGGTATATATTAATAAATGTTAGAAATGTTCATGTTAGGTAGTGGCAGCGGTGGCAACTCCTGTGTTGTTCGAAATGAGGATACCATGATCCTGATTGATGCCGGATTCAGTGGTGCAGAAATTCGGAGACGCATGCTCAAGGTAGGACTTGATCCCGATGATCTTGAAGCCTGTCTTATTACCCACGAACATGGGGATCATATTAAGGGTGCCAGCATCCTTTCCAGGAGGCACAAAGTGCCCTTGCTCATGCATCCGGCTACCAAAAGAGCCGGACATCGCAATTTTTGTGGCTCAGAAAGAATGCGCCATTTTGAAATGAAGGAAGTTATGCAGTTAGGCTCTTTGACCGTAACCAGTGTTCCTACTCTCCATGATTCTGCATCGTCAACAGGTTTTCTGGTCCAGAGTGGGGAGGTTAGCCTTGGTTATCTCACGGATCTGGGTTCCGTTACTGAGGACAATTTGCTCAGTATGATTCCAGCTGATTTTATGGTAATGGAAGCCAATCACGACCGTGATATGCTCTGGAATGGTCCCTATCCGTCCCATTTGAAAGCGAGAGTCGACAGTCGAGTTGGACATCTTTCAAATAATGACAGCGCTGAGTTTATTGCGCTGCTTGCGAAATTGGGAAATTTGAGGGGTGTTATGCTCGCTCATCTCAGTGCAAAGAATAATGATCCAGAACTGGCGCTTTCAGTTGTTCGCGAGCGACAAGAAAAGGATATCGAAATAATCCTGGCACTCCAGGATCAACCCTCAAAACCTATATTAGTGGAGAAAAAATGAAAAAGCTGATGAACAAAAACCCCCTGATTGCCCTGCTGATCATCGCAGTAATGTTCGCTTGTAGCAAGGAAGCAAAAGCCCCTGCAGATGAATACATTAAAATGGAGACCTCCAAGGGAACAATTTTTATTGACTTATTTGAGGCTGAAGCGCCTCTACATGCTGCAAACTACAAAATGTTAGCTGAAAATGGTTCGCTTGAGGGGATTTATTTTCATCGTGTAATCCCAGGTTTTGTTGTTCAGGGTGGCGATCCGTTAACGCGAGAGAATACATCTCGTGAAGACGATGGTACTGGTGGAATTGGAGAAAGAATCCCTGCCGAAATCGGACAACCTCACCTTAGGGGTTCATTAGGTGCCGCCCGAGATGGCAATCCGGAGAAAAAATCAAATGGCAGTCAATTCTACTTTTGTCTAGCGAGTCTTGCTCAGCTCGATGGAAATTATACTGTTTTCGGCAAGGTTGTTCAGGGTATGGAGGTTGTGGACGATATTGCGACCCTGGAGCGCGATCCAAGAGATAACCCCATAGAGCCAGTCACTATTGTGAAAACCAGCATGGTTTCTTCTGAGGATTATCAGGACTAGGCTATGTCCCGCCCGATTTTCGGTCTGGCTTTAGGAGGAGGGGGAGCACGGGGTTTCGCCCATATTGGCGTTCTCCAACGGCTGGAAGAGTTAGGAATTCGACCCGACATAATTACCGGTTCCAGCATGGGAGCCCTGGTTGCAGCGGCCTATATAAAAATGGGGAGTGCTGCAGCGACCTGGGATGAGCTGGATAAGATGGTTCGTAGCGAAACCTTTACAAAACTTGGCATGCATCTCATTAACGTCAAGGCGCGTGGAGGTGCATCCTTCTGGCATCAGGTTTCTGCAGCTATTCAGGATCGAATTGTAATCAATCTGGCACATTCAAAACCAGGCCTGGTAAGGGGAGAGCGGATAGAAGATGTTTTGAAGCTCGTTGTAACTGAGGATACATGGTTCGATTCGGGTACCGCCCTAGGAATTGTTGCCACAGATCTATATAGCGGTGAAGATGTTTACTTTACTGAAGGCTCCCTCTTGCCCGCAGTTATGGCTTCCGCTGCAATTCCGGGCTTTTTGCCGCCTGTTTATCATAAGGGAAAAACATTAGTGGATGGGGGTGTATCACAGCAGGTGCCTATCCGAATGGCTCGGGAAATGGGTGCCACTTTCGTATTGGCAGTTGATGTTGGGCAAGATATTCATCCCATTACCGATATGGACAATGCCATGGCTATCATGAGCCAGTGCGAAAATATCCGTTCTTGTCATTACCGAGACATGTTGAACAAAGAAGCCGATGTACTTTTACTCCCAGAAATGCCAGGAGTGCATTGGTCAGCTTATGAAAACAGAGAAGCTTTTGTTGATGTAGGGATTGCAGCCTTTGATGAACGACGCGTAACTTTCGAAGCGTCCTGGTATCAAAGAAGACACCCCCTCCTGAGTTGGGTTAAAAGTCTTATTTAGGACTACCCAATTAATTGAATGGTAAAGGATTAATACAACCCATGCCTCCTTTTTTTAGACACTCCCTCGTTCTTATTTTTGCACTTCTAGCGCTTAGTCTTTCTGGTCAACAAATTCCGAATGATATTCTGGATGTCGAATTCTTTAGCAGTCGAGAAGCTGCTGTCGCCGGTGAAACAATAGAAATCGCCCTGGTTGTAAATATTCAGCGGCCCTGGCATGTCTATGCACCCGTTGGAAACGATGACTTTACAATCCCGATTTCAGCCTCTATTTCTCAGGAGGATCAGCCATTCAGCCTTGGGGATTGGCTGTTTCCTACAGCGCAACGCATCGCAGTCGCCGGTGTAGAGGAGCCAGCCGCTGTCTACGGAGATCGGATCGTCCTAAGAAACACGCTTACCGTTAATAAGAATGCTGAAGATTCCCTGGTTGCAAAGGGAGAGGTCTATTTTCAAGCTTGCGATGATGCTCAATGCCTTATACCTGCAACGGTTACTTTTAATTTCAACTTACCTGTGGTAGCCAGCGGAACTAACAGTCAGGCAATAAATTCAGAACTCTTTGTTGGGACAACGAACCTGGCACAAAGTTCAAGTAGCCCCGTGGATGAAGAAGATGATGATATTTCTGGTCTGGTAGATCAATATGGGTTATTACTAACTTACTTTTTCATCTTTATGGGTGGTCTGGCTCTGAACCTGACACCCTGTGTTTATCCATTGATCCCAATTACTATCAGTTTTTTTGGCGGGAAGGAGACAAGCAAGGGTCGCACTTTTTGGATGGCTTTGGCCTATGTGCTGGGAATTGCCGTCACCTATTCAATTCTTGGCGTTGCAGCAGCGTTGGGTGGTGGTCTATTTGGAGCCTTATTGACCAATCCTTTTGTTCTGATTGGGATCGCCGCCATTTTAGTTGGTTTATCGCTATCAATGTTTGGAGTCTATGAAATTAGGGTACCTACCGGACTTATGACGGCTGCGAGTCAATCAAAAGCAGGCATTTTTGGTTCCTTTTTTATGGGTCTAACCCTTGGAATCGTAGCCGCTCCTTGTGTTGGTCCCTTTGTAATTGGTCTGCTTACCTATGTGGCGGCCCAGCAAAGTGTGGTCTTGGGCTTTACAATGTTCTTTACGCTGGCCATGGGTCTTGGCTTGCCGTATCTATTTTTGGCAATGTATTCCAGCAAACTTTCATCACTGCCGCGTTCAGGTAATTGGATGAACGGTGTGCGAATCATCTTTGGCTTAATCTTGATTGCAATGGCTATTTACTTCCTCATGCCGCTCCTCGGTGAATTTGGGAGCCTGGTTATGGCGCTTTTCCTGGTTGGCTCAGGTATCTACCTCATAATGTTTGACTCCAGTGCTGAGGGTAACAAGGGATTTAACAAGGTCAAACAGGTAATCTCAATCCTGCTTATCATGATCGGGACCTGGATGGGTATGCCTGAACCTGAAAATGTGGGTGAAAGTATTGTTTGGGAACGCCCCACCAGCCTCGTAGAATTATATAAACTATTGGCTATGGATGACCCTCTCATGATTGATGTCTATGCAGACTGGTGCATTCCATGTAAAGAAATGGATAAATTTACGTTTGTCGATCCAGAGGTGGTAAAGCTGTCCAAAAAATTTACGGCAGTCAAAATTGATATGACCAAGCAGAATGGCGAGTTTGAGAAGCAGTTTCTGGAACGCTTTTCAATAATGGGTGTGCCAACATATCTCTTTATTAACGCAGGAGAAGAAAACGGCTCACTTCGCTCCACCGGATTTGAAAACGCAAAGGACTTCCTCATCCGGATGAAGTCTGCGCTCTAGGATTATCAGGCATAAATCCAAAAGGATTCTATTAATTAGAAAAAGGTGATTAGAGCAATTAAATATTGATGTACTTAATGGCTACTCTACATTAGCCGCATGACCAAGGAGCAGATGAACTCAGCCCGTTACAGAAGATATTTTTTTATAGCTGCGCTATTAGGTGGTCTGTCTGTATTTGGGCAGGATACAGATACCTACAACCCTTATTGGGTCTATTTCTATGATAAAGAGATAACGGATGAAGTGGGATTCGATGTTTCAGACCCCGAATTTTCTCATCTAACCCCACGTGCTCTTAATCGACGCGCCATCAGGGGGACAACACGGGGTCCCAGTTACCTGGATCTTCCTGTTTCTGAAGTTTACATCCAGGACATCCTGAGATCAGATATAAAGGTTCGGGCGGTGAGTCGCTGGTTGAATGCGATCTCAATATTAGCCCCTGCCAGCTACATTGAAGAACTTTCGCAAAATTCAACCGTAAAAAAGACGAGACGTATTCACAAAGTTTCTAAAAGATCCATCAAGCAAATCAGCAGAGATGATGAGATCTATTTCCATGATACCGATTATGGTGACAGTTTCAATCAAAATGACCAAATTAATGCAATTGCTGCTCATGAGTTGGGGTATACCGGTACTGATGTTTGGTTACTCATGCTCGATACGGGTTTCTTTACTGACCACCTCGCCTTTCAACAAGAACGAATTGTTGCTGAATACGATTTTATCCAATCCGATTCCGTAACCCAAAACCAGGAAAATGACCCAGCGAATCAGCATAATCACGGAACTGCCACAGCCTCGGCTGCTGGCGGCTTTATTGATGGCGAGCTTCGAGGGGTGGCATTTGATTGTAAATATCTGTTAGCAAAAACAGAAATAGTGAACGAGGAAATCCAGGCAGAAGAAGATTATTTCGTAGCTGCACTTGAGTGGGGGGAAGCCCTGGGAGCAGACGTTGTCTCGAGTTCGCTAGGTTATCTGGATTGGTATACCTATGCTGACCTGGACGGAGAAACTGCGGTGACGACACGAGGCGTTGATATTGCTGTGGGTCTGGGGATGGTATGTGTAACTGCTGCAGGCAATGAAGGCAATACTGATTGGCATTACATAATTGCCCCGGCAGATGCTGATGCAGTTATTTCAGTGGGCGCAGTTGATGAAACAAACACCATTGCCAACTTTAGCTCTCATGGCCCAACATCGGATGGGCGTATCAAACCGGAGGTGCTGGCGCGAGGTGTCTCAACTTTTGCAGCCGGGACAGCATCTACCACTTCTTTTATTTCTGCCAATGGTACCAGTCTGTCAACACCGCTGGTTGCCGGGGCGGCAGCTTTAATTCTTGAAGCTCATCCACAATGGACACCCATGATGGTACGAGCAGCCCTGATGATGACAGCAGATGGCAGCCGGTCTCCAGACAATACCCGGGGATTTGGGCTTATTGATGTGATGGCAGCCATAAATTATGATTTTGGCATTGTTCGTGGCGACGTCACCGAGGACGATGAATTGAATGTCTTCGACGCCGTTCTGCTATTGGAATGGGTCCTCAACGATATTGATATTACTGAGATCCAATTTGAAGTTGCCGATATTAATGGTGACAACCAGCTAAACATCCTGGATATCGTTGTTCTGGTAGAGTGGATCCTGACACTCTAAAAATTTCAAGCTCCTTGCGGGGCTTATTTAGTTGCAGTTACCAATCGAAACGCTAAAATGATGACTATGGAACAGCCAGAACAACCCGAATTATCACCCCTTACAATCGATGGTCCGCCCTGGGAAAAGAAGCATGAGCTTGGTTTCTTTGTCGCCTTCATTGAGACCATAAAAGGCTTCCTTCTGCGACCGGCCAACACCTTCAGCGTTATGCGGCGAAAAGCAGGAATTGCAGATGCTCTGGTCTATACGGTCGCCATTCAAGTATTCACGTTTTTATGGATGTTTGCCATTACCGATACGACTCCTGAAATGCTTTTGCCCCAGAGTCCAGAATTTCAAGATCTGTTTCAAGTGCCTGAAAACTTTGGGCAAAAATTAGTCATGCTCTACCCGCTGACAATCATCCTGCTCCAATTTTTAGTCGCCTACGCATTTCACCTGGCACTAAGCTGGCGAAATCTTCAGAACTACGATTTTTCACTTATTTTTAGAATGGTTGCTTACACCTCTGGAACCGCGGCTATACTCTCTCTCATTCCAATTGCAGGCGGGATACTCTCGATCCTTATGACCATTTATATTGGCTACATAGGATTTAGGATAATATATGCTCTTGATCTGGGCTCTTTCACAATAACAACCATTATGGCCATCTTTGTCACGCTGGGTCTATACATCATGGTGGCAGTTGCACTCACCGTGACTATCCTTATTCTCTCACTTATTCTTTAGTCTTGCTTGATCAGAGTTGGTTTGACTCTCTCATAACCACGTCCGGAAGGACAGAATCTCAGGGAACTTAACCTTCCAAGGTTCGTTTTAGTCTATATACGAAAGGGGATGCTCATGTTGACAAGCATATCGCATTTGGCTAACTTCTCACCACTCATGCAGGTGAAGCAGAAAAAATTGATCGTAATCGTTCTTGGCATTCTCATGCTTCAATCTTGTTATACTTTGGTAAATCCACCACAAACACTTCCGCAAACCGTTACGACAATAATCTCTGAACCGGCTATGGCCAGCTCAATCGGAGGCGCAGGCGTTTATGGTTGGGATCCTTACTGGGAGCCCGCACTTCCATTTACAAACTATCATAGAGGATATGGTGCTTCCTATTACAACCCCTACAACTATTACGACTATCATCATCCTTATTATGCCCCAGTTTATGTATCAGGCGAAGTGAGAACTCCAGCTCCTGCCAGGGAGTTTGGTAGAGATGATCCACAGGGAGGTGGACGAGCGAGGGATCGCATCGGATCAGGCACTGCTTCAAGTTCCAAAGGGGGTTATGAAAACCCAGAGCCATCAGGTGGTGTATCTTCGGCTGGGTCCGGAATCATTTCGACTGTGAATCCGACTCCCGTTACAATACCTCCTTCTAAGCTGGTGCTTCCAGTAAAGGAAATTAAAAGGGAACCCATAATTAGGACTGTTTCACCGGTTCAAGTAAAACCAAGTCCTGTCCCCGAGGCGAGGAAGTCAGTCAGAGATCGTTCTCCAGCGCCTGCGCAAAAGCCGACAATACAAAGTAATAACACGACCAAATCAGACAATAGTGCGAAAAACACAGACAGCTCGGAATCATCGCCTGCCCCCAAGAAACGCAATAGAACGCGGAAATAATTCAACATGAAAAGCAGAATAATTTTTATCACGCTGATGTTGTGGGGAGTGAGTCTTTTTTCACAAAGTTATCTGGACGTCTTGAGACCATTCAGGGGGATGCGCGGAATATCCGGTGCTGAAAGCGGCGTATTACCCGCTGCGATGAGTGGAAGCAACGCATTGCTCGGTAACCCCGCTTTGCTTAGTTACACTAAAAGAGCCTTTGTGTCTACTGATGTTAGTTTCAATCAAATCGCTGGAACCAGTGTTTATAATTCCGCCATAGCAGGCAATTCCAGTGACCAACAGTTTGGTTTCAATAGCATAACCTATATACGACCTGTTCGGGTTTACCGGGGAGCATGGGTTTGGGGTTTTAATCTGCAACCTGTCCATTCATTTGCTAGCCTGGGCCAATTCGAATCCGTTGAACCTGATGGGGAATTCTCATACAAATACTTACAGCAGGATAGTGGTACTTTATATGCTTTAACAGCGGGATCTGCCGTCCTGGTGACCATGAATACCAGTATCGGATACGCATTGAGCTATCTCACTGGTGCAAATAACTTTACCAAGCTATATGAAGAGACGGATCCCCAGGATATATATACTTCTGAACGATTTATTGATAGTCTTCAGTTTAGACCGAGTTATCATGGATTTGGTGCACGCTTAGGGCTCTTAAGCGAAGTGTCAGAGAATCTAAATCTCGGTATTTCTATTGAACTCCCTACACGGATCTCCGTCTCAGAATCAGCCAGCCGAAATATTATCGAATGGTTTGATTCGGATTGGATAGAAACGGATGATGGTGATTCGGTACTCATTGTTAATGATCTTCCCAGAAAAGAAATTCAGTACAGTGTGAAAAGCAGCTCACTTGAATATGTTGTCTGGGGACCGTGGAGGCTGGGTGTTGGTCTTGGTTTTGGCGCTGCTCCTCTTGAAGCCAGTGTTAATTATCGATTCCACAGCTATACAAGCATCGCTATGAAAACAGATCTCTATGACACGGATAGTGGCGAGAATTTGGGTGATCTTGTTGACGGGCAGGTTACCGATTATGTTAAAAATGTACATGAATTTTCAGCCTCCTTACTCTGGGCTCTGGATCCATTAAGCCTCTCCTTTGGTGCGTCTCTTATGAATGATCCCTTAAATTATCGGTTTGACAATATCATTCGTATGGATTTAGGTATTGGCTATCAGCTAAGCTCAGGATTAGGTTTTATGCTGGCCTACCGCAATGAACAGTGGCAAAGCGATTTAGATCATATACTGGAAAGTAATGTAAAAAGATCAGTCGATCTGGAAAACAGCTCCTCCAAATTCCAATTCGGGATTAAATATGTTCTTTAGTATTGAAAAGAAAAGAGACGTAAGTGAATAAATTATTCGCGATGGGTTTTGTCATCTTGATGAGTTTGGGCTATAGTCAGAGCGTATGGGACAGTGGCATTGTAAGCTTCGACTATGGGTTCCCGGTCCCTAACGTTAACAGCAACCTCAGTGGAAATATTTTATTTGGAGCCATCCCGGATCAGGGTGTAGGCGGCTTTGAGTATGCTGATGCAGATGTAAATATTTTAACCCTCCTCGCCTATGATATGTATGTCTCAGAATCAGATACGCTGGCGGATGTCCTTGTCATCTATATGAGTGACACCACCTCCTTCGAACCAGGTATTTACGATGTGAATGCAGCTACGGATGCACTTAAATTGTTTGTCTGGCTCAGAGAAATTGATCCTTCAATCCTGGTGGGGCTTATCGATTCATCTTTTGCCCTCGAAGATTTGAGTGTACTGAATCCCTTTGTTTCAGTGACTGGAAATATGGAAATCCTTGAGATTAATCAAGCTCAACTCCAGCTTAACTTTTCGGGAACGATGTTTAATACCAGTTTCCAACCGATGTTAATCTCGGGATCGTTTGAGATACAAAATACACTACCGGTGACGGTCTATCCATTTGGCTCGCTTGAGTATGTGGAGGGGGCAGAGACGGGTTCTGTACAAGGCCCCTTAAATCCAATTCTGAATTCTGAAGGTGTGGGTGCATTCTCAACCACAATTGAAGGGACTGTTCTTTACAATCTCTTGGCTTATCATGAAGTTGAGACTTCAATCTATGATATCTACGGCGTTGCTCTTTTGGGGACCGCTCTCAATTTCCCCCAGAACGAATTCGAAGCTGAATTTGTGGTTTCTGCAACCGGACAAACCTTTCCGGCAGCCATCCCTTATGCCATTGGACAGGTGAGCCTGGATGACTTGATCCTGCTGATTGCATCAGGAGAAGTTCCCTCTATTGAGACATTCCCGCAACTACGCCTTCCTGGAAGCGATGGCAGTGTACTCTTTAGTCAAACTATATCTGGGGTGGCTATTCTCAGTTTTGAAAATCTGCTCATGGCAAATAGCCTGGGTGAGACCTCAATGCTCAGCGAGAGTTGGTTACTTTCGGATGGTTCGATTGACGATGTTAAAGGATTCGCAATCCACCAAGCACCAAATACTAGCGTTTTGGGGGCTCCCTTCCCTAATCCTTTTAATTCAAGCGTCTTAATCCCTTTGAGTCTTGATCGTTCGGAATCTGTCACACTAATCCTCTTTAACCTGCGGGGCCAACAGGTCCATACTATTGATTTTGGTCAAGTTCAGCCAGGGGGTCAAAATTTGAGGGTTGACTTAGAGAATACTTTGTTAGACGGCGGGCTTTATAGCTTCTCTATCCAATCAACGGCGAACCAAATTGGGACAGGGTCCTTTATTTATTTAAAATAGGACGCACCTATAGCCATATTTTGGTCATTTCCTGCTCCCAGGATAAAAATAGTCACATTAAAGTAGATTTAATCATACCAGAGGCTTCCCTTTGGCATGATATTTATACAACTATAAGTAATGATTTACGATTCTATTCTCACGATTAATCCCATTCGAATTCACAGGAGCTATAAATGACACGTAAGATGGTAACCATCGACGGGAATGAAGCTGCAGCT
>JABMOT010000041.1 GCA_013202385.1 Fidelibacterota bacterium | reverse complement strand
TTCTGCAGAAGGGGATGTCCAGTCTGCAGGAGCTCATGCTTGCCTACGTTAAAGAGGTCGCGCTACCCCATTTGCGTCGAATAGCTGACCAACAGAAAACTGCATTGGTCATTACCTCTGACCATGGTTTTGCGTATTACAACAAACAGTATGTGATTGATGACTTAAGACCAGGTAATCCTGGCAGAGAAGTCTTTATTCATAACCGATGCTTGGAATACAAAACCCCGGCACGAACATCCGTGGGACCGGCTGATGTCAAAGTAATTTCGCCCGCAACTGATTATGGGCTTCCTCCCGTAATTAACGCAGTGGAGGTTCCATTCGGATATGACAGCTATGGTTGGCCGGGTAAAGCTCAGAATTCTCAAGGCAATCCCCACAGTGTTCAAGGAAATGATCATGGTGGGCTGACCCCTGAAGAGACGGTAGTACCCGTTGCAATTTATGTAACAAAAGGAATCTGAAAGATATGGCAACATTAGAACAGTTTAAGGGCGTCCTGGTAGACACACTTGGTTTTAAAGAGCATCAGATAAATACTGGTGAAGGTGATGGTATCGCTTCCACTGTTGAAGGACTTGACGATAAGGCTGAATTTCTTGTAACAACCACTGTGGGTAATTGCTATGCAGCCTTCAATCATGACGGAGGAACGCTCAGTGAAGCCGAGGCAAATCGCTATAAGGCGTTAAGCATTTTGATGCCCAATGGCCCAGCCGCATACTGCGTTGTTCAGACCGGTGAAAATTTACGGCTCTTCTATGTTGAAAAAGGTAATGAGCTGCATGATTCCATTGAAGAGTGGGACAATATCCGGGATGCAGAAGACATGGTTAAAGAACTCAAGGCTGATGTCGTGACCAGTCTTGAACAATGGGCACGAAAGACACTGCACACCGAAAACAGTTTATCTCGGTTCGTTCAGTTGATGAAAGGCTGCTGGCAAGATATCTGGGATATCGAAAACAAACGAAACGACTGGATCTTCGATGAGTTTACCCGATTTCTGTTCATCAAGTTGAATGAAGATGGAAAGCCGAATGGAGCCTTCACAACAGCAAAGTTTAAATCATATTGTTCTGAGAATAAACACATGGGCGATAAGGCCGGACAAAACTTTATAAACAACCTTTTTGACGATCTTAAGATTCGGCATCCCGAAGTATTTACTGACGAGAACGAACGGGTCTTGAGCAAGTCTGAGACTGTAAAACGTGTAATCACTAGATTGGAAGATATCAATCTTAAGGATACGCAGGGCGATGTGCTGGGGCGAGCCTTTGAGATTATGCTCTCGGACACCTTTAAAGGTAAGGATTTGGGCCAGTTCTTCACTCCAAGAGAAATTGTTTCATTTATGCTGGATTTGGCTCGAGAAAATCCTGAAGCGTCTGCGCTTGATCTCGATAAGGGGCAACGTTTTCTTGATGCGTGTGCTGGATCTGGGGGATTTTTAATAGCAACCTATGAAGATGTTTATAAACATACGCTTTTCAATGGGATTGAACCAGGGAAGAAAGAAAAGTTACTCAAACGTCTTGGTCAAAGCACTTTCTTTGCTTCCGAAATTGAAGAAAAAGCAGCTCGACTTGGTAAACTCAATATGATAATCCATGCTGTTGATCAGCAGAACGCCAACTGGATTCATCAGAATTACATTTATAACGAGGAGTACGGTGGACTGAAGCCTAAGATCGAGTACGAAGTTGATTTTGGGGCAGGAAAACAAAAGCAGCAAATTGGACCAAACAGTATTGACCTGATTCTCACTAATCCTCCCTTTGGTAAATCTGTTAAGAATAATAGCATACTGCTTGATTATACTTTCGGGCACGATTTAAAGGTATTTAAAACCAAAAGCCGTCCGCCTGAAAAGCGTGCTAAAAATAGTCAGGACAGTGAAGTCCTGTTTATAGAGCATTATCTGCGTGTATTAAAACCCGGGGGCAAGTTGCTAATTGTTTTACCGGACGGTGTGCTCTCGAATGCTACAGCCAAACCTGTACGTGATTTTATGCGTGAAAATGCGCTGATCAAAGCCGTGATTTCTCTACCAAGTGAAACGTTTGCATCCACAGGTACATCAATTCCGACAAACGTCGTCTATCTCCAGAAAAAGAGGCCAGGAGACGTGCAAGGGGACATTTTTATGGCTAGAGCAGACTATGTGGGTCGTCGAGCAAATGGAGAACCCCTGAAAGAGGATGACCTTCCTTTCATCCTGGAAAAATTCCGTGAGTGGCAGTCTGGAACATTGCGAATTCCGGAGGAGGATAATTCGTGAGTAATCTATATCTGGGAAAACTTATTGACCCCAACGGTAAACTCGGTGAACACTACCAGCACCATATCAGTGATCTGATCACTCACACATTTATTTGTGGTGGGTCAGGATCAGGAAAGACTGTAATGGGAAAAGCAATCATTGAGGAAGCGGCGCTTCGCGGTGTCCCTACGATCATGATTGACTTAAAGGGAGACCTTTCATCAGTGGCATTATCGTTCCCGGAAATATCGCCCCAGGCTCTTGCACCATGGCTTGAGGTTGAAGACAAAGCAACCTTGGGTCGTGCTGCTCTTGCTGAAGCTAATTCCTTGAGGAAACGACTCTGGGACTGGGGGTTGGCCGAATCCAATATGCGTGAGTTCTCAGAAAAGGTAGCCGTGGAGGTGTTCACACCTCGTAGTGAGTTAGGTCGTCGCGTTGCAATCCCTTTAATTTCATCTCCACCTCCTGATATTGACGGTCTTTTTATTGAGGACCCAGACACCGCATCGGTCATGGTTACCAGTATGGCCGAGGCCCTGGTGAGAAGGGTTATTCCAACTGGACAAAGAGACCGGGAAACTGACTTTGTCACTGCCATTATCGAACATGCTTGGAGGAATGGAGTCGATCTGACGGGTGAAAATGGACTGGGACAGCTAGTATCTATGATTCTGGAACCGCCATTTTCAACTATCGGTGTATTGAACATTGATGACCATATTCCGGAAAGGCGTCGCCAGAAACTGGCTCAGGCTGTAAATGGCCAGTTGGTGGGAGCTGCAGCAAATTGGGTGCGTGGTGAAGAGATGAGTATCGACAAACTAGTCGGAGCTAATCGACAGGATGGAAAGACTCAAATCAGTGTCATAAACTTATCACATATCACCGATTTCGAAGACCAGAGCTTTGTTGTCGCTCAGGTCGCTTTTGCCATTAATACATGGATGCGCAAGCAAGGGAGCGCACCAGGAGGAAATCGTCCGCGTCTACTGTTCTTTTTGGATGAGATCGGGGGCGGGGGCGGAAAAACAGCCTTCTATCCGACTTATCCATACACATCTACCTGTAAACCCGCGCTAAACCTTCTAGTAAAACAAGCACGTGCGTTCGGAGTGGGGTGTATTCTCGCCACGCAAAACCCGGGAGATATTGATTACAAGGGCTTATCAAACTGCGCTACATGGATTGTGGGTAAACTCCAAACTAAACGAGACCGGGACAAGGTTCGCGAAGGATTGACCGACTCAGAATTTTCACCTGCAGATTTGACTAAAAAACTGGCTAGACCCAAAACCGGTGAATTTATGGTTCTAAATAAAGAGGGCGATGTCCTTTTTGTTAAAGAACGCTGGCTACTCTCTTATCATTGCACTTTGAGCCCTGAGCAACTACGCCGGTACAAGATAAAAGGTCTCGCTTCCTATGAAGGATCGCTAAATACTGACATTGAGAGTACTGACTTTGAAAACTCATCACAGGATAACGAAAAGGAAGAAGATCAATCGCTTTGGCGTGATGTGGAGGATAGCATAGGTCAAGCTTGTAATCTGCTAGAGAAAATCATAGAAAATGGTTTCGACACAGATAAAGCACGTACCTGGTTATCCATCCTGCGTGATCCAGAGGGATTCAATAGTCGCATGCAGGAAATACAAAGACAACTTTCTGAGACTTCTTTGCCCACAGGGCATAACAAAACCACTGAGCCAGGCGGTTTGATGTCCCTGCTGTCTGAACAAAAGGATAAGGGAAAAGGATTATTATTTAATGACTCTCGAAAAAGTTCGAATAATCCTTCTCCACCGGCACCAGACGATAGCGTTATTGTGGAAGAGGATGGCAGCGTGACCTATAAGGGAAAAAAGTTTCAGTTATATAGGCGCTATGCTGGTAGATCAGTTGCATTCTTTGAAGAGGGTGGGGACTTAAAGTTTTCCATCGAGGGGAAAGTCTTATCAAAGAGTTACAGATTAT
>JABMOT010000040.1 GCA_013202385.1 Fidelibacterota bacterium | reverse complement strand
GTATTGTCAACCCACAGAGTCTCTTCTTCCGCAATATCTTCGAGCCATTCATTGCTAATTTCATCGTCGGTTTCGCGTTGGCTGTCCAACCCCACTTTATCATCAAATCAGTCTACGTGAAAGACGATCGGGATGTAAACAAATACCTTACCATAGCTGTCGTCATGGGCATTCTCTTCTCTATGGTTTTGCTTGTTGGGCTTTTCGCCCGGGTGAAATTCGGGCCACAATTCATGCTGAACGTGGACCAGGTGTCTTCGCTTTATATTGTGCAAACCTTTTCCCCTATTGTTGGCGTATTCATCTCTATTGCCATCCTGGCGGCTGCCATGTCTACGCTGGATGGGATTCTGGTGGCGCTCTCCGCAATCATTGCCAACGATCTTTACCTGCCGCTTACTGAGAAACGACACCCGGGCGCCATGTCTGAAGGTCGCCAAAATTTGGCCTTAAAAGCTGGACGGCTTAGCTTGATTGGGTTGGCACTTCTGACATTAATCCTGAGTCTCCTTCAGCATTATTACAAGGAGTTCTCGGTGGCAATCTTCGCACAAACCTGGCTGTATGCTCTTTTCAACGCCACTTTCATTCCGCTGCTATTTGGCATTTTCACCAAAGAGATGAATAAAAGGTGGATTCTGGCTGCTTCGCTCCTCTCTATCACGACTCACGTGGCTTTCCGATATGGCGAACTAAGTATACTCACATCGGCAGACTATATCAATCCGGGGCTCACTTCTGCCTATGGAATTATAGCCAGTCTGCTCCTCATGGGAGTATACTATCTCATCGGTCTGTTTAGAACCAAGTCGGTTGTAGAGCCGGTATAAAAGCCTTTTATGTTCTCACCCAATACCAAGGGATTCACGCCATTGAGCATTAGCACCAAGACCTGCCTTAGCCTTGCTTTGGTTCTATTTACCCTGAGCAGTGTGTTTGCACAACAATCCGGTAAAGTTATCGGCCACATTATGACCGCTGAAACAAACGAAGCTCTGGTTGGTGCGAATGTTGTGATCGTGGGCACCCGTTATGGTGCAGCCGCTGATTTAAATGGCGATTTTATGATCCTCAATCTCCCGGCAGGCATTTACGAGATGCAAGCCATGATGATCGGTTATACACCGGTCGTGATCTACAACATCGAAGTTGCTCATGGGCTAACCACCCGCCTGGATATCACATTGTCTCTGGTGGCATTAGAAGGTAAAGAAGTAACTATCTATGCAACGAAACCTTTGATCCAGAAGGACATTACTTATACTTCCCATTTTATAAACGCTGAGCAGATCGAATCACTACCCGTTGATGACTACAAGGGGGTGTTGGCGATGAATCCGGGATTCACACGGGACGCCAAAGGATTTCATCTTCGAGGAGGACGCGCTGGCGAAGTGAAGTTCCAGGTCGATGGAGTAACCCTGCAGGAACCAAATTATGGAACAGCATACTCAGGCATCTCAGCGCTAGCCCTCAATAATAGATCCCTTTCTGAAGTTGCCATTCAAAGTGGAGGATTCAATGCGGAGTACGGGAATGCTTTGTCTGGGGTGGTGGAGATCCTTACCAAGGTGGGAAATCGGGATCGCTACGAATTATCTGTGGATGTGGAATCAGAATTGAACATTGATGAGGGTCGACCCATACCCGCCCTGTTGTTGAAGCGTAAACGCTCCGATACCTATTTGCTTTATGGGGACGAATATTATGGGGATCAAACCCATTATGATTACTCAACGGGACACCAACGTTATCGCTTCAACCTGGGGGGGCCACTGCCATTCAGCAGCACTGGAACCTTTAATTCCAGTGCCCAGTACACCGGTGCTGAAAATGGTATCTTGAATCGAGAGAACACCCACGATAATTATAGTGAACTGGTACTCTCAGGGAAAATGCGTTGGCAGTTGTTCGAAAATGCCAGCCTTACTATGAGTGTAGGTCATACTCGGAGAGAGTACGATCTGTTTGATGTCCGCCGCAAGTTCGTTCCCGAAACCTTTCAACACCGCATCAGTAGCATTGATCAATTTTCCATCGTTCTCAACCAACCCCTGACCAATAAATTATTCCATAATCTGACCCTTGGAATGGGTCGTACTTACTATCGGGCCGCTCAAGCAGACAAGTGGTGGGATATTACTAGAAATGAAGACTGGAACATTGATGATGGTGAACTTGACAACGCTAATCCCGAAGCGATCAGCATCGGTTTTAACTACAAGGACTCCACTCTGTTTATCGTCGAAGGAGATAATAATCTTTTCCGGGAAGAAGATCTCAAAAATCTGCTGCTCAAATGGAATATGACCTATCAGGTCAACAAATTTCATGAATTCAAATGGGGTACTGAATTGAATATCTGGGATTTATACTATCAGGCCGTATTGGCTTACAGTGGCTTTCCCTTCACCTTCGCATATGGAATTGATCGGCCCGATCTGCGTTTACCAGCCATTCAACCCAAACTGGGTGCTTTTTTCTTCCAGGATAAGGTTGAATATGAAGGTTTCATCATGAATGCCGGGCTCCGTTATGAGATCTTTGATCCAGATGCATCATTGCCCTCTGATCCTTACCGGCCCTATCTGGATCCCGGAAATATTGGTCCAGATCTTACTGATGGTGATTACTGGCTAGGTCCCGATGGTGATATCCCCAAACCCAATCCGGATGCCCCCTGGAAAAAGGCGCAAGTAAAACATTTTTTTAGTCCCAGGGTAGGAGTTTCCCATCCTATTACTGACCTGAGTTTGTTCCATTTTACTTACGGATATTTTTATCAGATCCCAGATTGGTATCTGCTGTATCGTAATTATAACTACTCCTACGATATCCTGGCTTTGTACGGTAATCCTGATCTAGAGCCTGAAAAGACCATCTCCTACGAGATCGGAATCAAGCAGGTTCTACCTCGAGATTTCCTGTTCGACATGACTGCATTTTACAAAGATATTTCCAATCTTGTTGAGACTACTGTCGTGAACAGCTTAAGTGATCCTGACTTTCTGGAAATTGCAGAGGGCGATGCCTCGATCATCCGGTTGCCCACCTGGTACATGAACAACAGTGTTGCCTGGGGCACGGTGAAAGGTTTAGAATTCTCGCTTGTGAAAAGACCGGCTCCAACGGGTGGATTCAGTATGATTTTATCTTATGCTTTTATGATCGCCCGTGGAAAGACCTCTGATTATCATGACGGATTCCTGCGACAATTCAGCCGCGGTCAGCTCGAGCCTGTTCAGCAATTCGCTTTGAACTGGGATCAGCGACATACTTTCGCAGCCAATGTTGATTTTCGCTTAAAGGACCGTTCAGGGATTACTGTAACTTATAATTATGGATCCGGATACCCCTATACCGGTTATCAGGAATCCCTGCTACCGGTGGAAAACAATCGCCGTCTGCCCGCAACCATGTCAACTGATTTGAAAATCAACAAAGTCTTTAATGTCAGGTCAGTAAAAATGAATGTTTATCTCTTCGTCATGAATCTTTTCGATGACGTTAACATTGCCAATTTTGACAACGGAGAGAATCGCAGGATTCCGGTTGTTAACCACCTCTTGAACTACCCGGAAGAATTCCAGGGGCCGCTGGATGATCCATTCGTTTATGGTCCTCATCGGGAGATTAGAATGGGGTTAAATCTTGATTTCTAAGTTAAAGCAACCAGTCGCGATCCTCTGTCAAAGATGGATATCATCAACCCAAGTGATCTTGTTAATTTTAGCTGTGACCCTGGTGCCAAGCATCCGGGCTGCCAGTGAAGGTCGAGTTGAAGTGGGGAAGCTCTGGATCGGTCCAACCATTAGCAATTATGGATACATGGGCGCCTTTGAATACCCTGGCGGCGCACAGGATTTCTACATAATCGAACAATCCAACTTCTTCTCTTGTGTCCAGGCTTTGGATACACTGGTTTTATATGGGGGTACTCTGGGTAATGAGCTTGATAATGGCTGGCAAAATGCTGACGGACGTTATGAATCCTGGCAGGACGAGGGTGACGGAATAAACAAAATACATTTGACAGCAACCAGTGATTTTGGGCGACTCGTCCAAGGGTCGCTGTATTTGGAGCTAACTTCCAGGATCCTGGCTTACAATCATCCGGATTATGATGATATGGTGCTTATTGAACATCGCTTCACCAATACAGGAAGTGGAGCTTTGACAGATTTTTATTATGGCTCCCATCTGCCAGTGGATGCAGGGGCCAGCGGTATCAGTTATAAGGATCTGGACGATTATGCCGCTCATCATAACCCATCAGGATTCACGTATATGTATGATGATGATGGGGATGAGGGTTTATCACCCTACCTATGTGGACAGGTTTTACTGGGTATTGATAATGGTTCCGGGCTAGATACATCTCGTGACTGGACCACAGCCCATTATTACCAGATGGTGAATCCCATTACTGGTCGTAAAGATATGATCACCAAAATCAGAAGTGGGATTACAGCTGCAACTGGCAGCCCTGGTCCTTGGAGCATCGTGAATGCCGTAGGACCTTTTGTCCTGGAGCCTGGAGCATCCATGGTCTTTGTTATGGCCGTTATCTACGGGGACGGGCTCGGTGAATCATTACAAAGTATACAGGCAGCCCGCTCACTTGCATCCGATGGATTCATAATTCCAGCTTCTCAAATGCCTCCTTCAGCTCCTACAATAGAGGATATTAATGTTTCAAGTCGCGTGGTGGAGCTGAATTGGAGTAATACTGCAGCTCAGGCACCCGATTTCCGGACCTATCGCCTTTACAAAAGTGATGTTTCTCCCATCGGTCCCTGGGAACTTTTAGCCGATACTACGGATACCCGATTTGTCGATATTGGCAGGTCAGGATTCCCCCTTTACTATTCAATTACCAGCCTGGACTACGCTGGCAATGAAAGTGGAAAATGGGGCCGTGCTAATCGGACACTAGAAGCCGTTCGTCCTGTGGGAAAAGCAGTTACTGTATTAGAAAATGTTGTGGTTGTACCCAATCCTTATAAGGGGGGAGCCAACTGGGAATCTCTGGACTACGAGAACCGCATCTACTTTACCCAATTGCCTGCGGAATGCACAATATTCATTCATAGTTTTTCAGGGGATCTGGTTGCCCGTTTAGACCATGAGGGAGCTGGATGGGCTGAATGGGACTTGCTATCCTTGAACCGACAATCCATCGTTAGCGGGCTCTACTTTTTCCGAGTCGTTACACCGCAAGGTGCTGAGACCAAGGGCAAGTTCGTCGTGATCAAGGGAGAGCGCTGATGTTTAGCCCCAAAATTATACTGGCATTCAGGTTGGTATTATTTATATCCTTTGGATCGACCCTGATTGCACAATCGGCTTTTAACAAAGTGGGCACGACAGGTGTATTGTTCCTTAACCTCCCCGCAGGTGCGGCGGCCCAGGGTATGGGAAAGGCTTATTCCGGTATGGAGCAAGGGGCCAGTGCCGCATTCTGGAACCCAGCTCTCCTAGGCTGGGAAACATCCACCCAGACCTTCATTGCCTATTCCAACTGGCTTATCGATCTTCATCATCAAACAGCGGCACTAAGTTTCCGCCTCGGTGATTTTGGCGTGGGGATCAGCCAGCGACTGGTGACCACAGCAGCCATGACTGAGACGACCACGCTGCAACCAAGAGGTACAGGTGAGCGGTTTTCCTACCAGGATCTTGCACTGGGACTCTCTATCTCTCGCGCCTTCTCAGACCGATTTGCGCTGGGTGGAACCGTCAAATATATCAGGGAATCTGTCGCCGACTTGCATGCCTCTGGAATGGCCATTGATATTGGCTCATTCTACTGGTTAGGCTTTCGCGACATGCGTTTTTATATGGTCCTGCGTAATTTTGGGCCTGATTTGGCGTTCGGAGGTACTTTCCTAGACACCCATGTCAAAGGAAACGTCAAGGAGGAAGTTGAACTTTCTTATGGAGCGTTCAGCCTGCCGGTTTCATTCAGCCTCGGTACAGCCGCAACAGTATGGAAAACTGGAACACATTCTCTGGTGCTAGCCTTTGAGGCTAATCACCCCGCTGACTATAGTCCCAGGCTTAATATTGGAGCGGAATATAAATATGGGAAATCTCTCATACTTAGAAGTGGGTATGGATTAAATTACGAGCAGGAATCCTGGTCCTTGGGTTGTGGCATGAAAGTTAAAAATATTTTTATCGATATTGCGTATTCAGCAATGGAGGACTTTTCAGGAATTCTGTCCTACTCCATGCGTTACGCATTCCCTTAAAGGAGGTTCAAATTGAAAAAGATTATACTACTATCAGTAATACTGCTTTTCTCATGTGAGGAAGGTGTCCAGGAAATCGCTGCGATTGATGTGATCGCTGTAACACCCCTCCAATCGGTGATTGCCGTTGGCCAGACAGTTCAGTTTACGGCTGAGGCATTGGATATCGATCTTGATCCGGTCACTTCAACTCATTTTGTCTGGTCTTCCTCAGATCCTGCTTCGGTACAGGTAGATGAGAATGGTCTGGCAACCGGCCTGACAATGTCCCGAGGTATCGTCATCACAGCCACCGCTGATGGCATTGAGAGCAACGATGCGATTCTATATGTTGCTGGTGATCCCGATCATATTAAGCTTGGCTACACTTCCGAAGCAGTGGTGGTTGGCCAATCAATCAATTTATCTGGCAACATTGAAGATGCTTTGGGAACCACCATTCCTGGAATGGCTATCTCTGATTGGAGTTCAGGAGATGAGTCCCTTCTGCTGGCAACATCCACAGGTGAATTGACTGGAGTAACCAAAGGGCAAACCACAGTGCTGGCCAGCCTGGGTGAGCTTCAGAGCGATGCTGTCCGGGTCTATATCTTTGAATTAGCCTTCACCGAAGATTTCAGTACGGTGGATACAACAACCATTGGTGATTACTATTTCAGGGGAAATAATGATATAATCTGGCAAATCAATCGTGAAATAACAGACACGTCTCAGGGAATTCCAACTGGTCGACCAGCTATTGTCCAGGAGAACGGGAATCCAGTTTTGCGGCTAAAGGAACCCAGCAACGCCTATTTTACTAACCGACAACTCTTAATCATGACCTATGGCGGATCGATCTATGATTCAGATTACGGCTGGCCAACCGGTGATGGAATGCTCACAAACTCAAATTTCAGAATCCAATTGCGAGTTAAGGGTATCGATGATCCAGTAGCCAGTACAACTGCTGAATCTCTGGTGATTTTCACCCAGTATTACTCCGGCGCTGCCAGTCCTTATTATCTGGTATATGGGCCGGGGCGTAACCGGGTATCTGCCTGGTTTGGCGCAGCGCTGGCACCTGAAGCGACCATTCCAGCCTGGGGAGCTATGCCGGCTATTACTTACGATCAGTGGTTCAACCTGGTGCTGGAGGTTTTTGACTGAACCATGCGTACTGAAATATTC
>JABMOT010000039.1 GCA_013202385.1 Fidelibacterota bacterium | reverse complement strand
ATCTGTGTATATCCGTGCAAATCCGTGGCTACAAACAAAAGAGGCCGCCTCATGTTCTGAGACAGCCTCTTGCGATATATCAAAACTGCTAAAGCTTATTTCATATTGGTTGTAGCGGCCTCAAGTTCCTGAAAAGCCTGTGATGCTTTAAACTGAGCATAAAGTGCTTCTTCGTTCTGAATCACATTTACCACCTGAGCAGAAACAGCATCTTTTCTCATTCCAAGCTGAACATAAACAACCCAGCCGCCACCCGATTTCTGATAAGGATAACGTTTGAGAACGGTTACACCGTTCAAGGTGTTGTCGGTCACAGTCTTGGAGGTTGATTGATAGAATTCAACAATTTGAGTATTTTCGCTCATACCGGCTTCTTGAGTAAAGCTTTTCACTTGACTCTGAACGTTGGCGGAGATGCGTTCTGACAATTCGACCTTGCCAGCCTGTTTGGCCTTGTCCGTAGCAATACTCATGTCCCGAGAAGTTCCCATGCCAACAGAATAGATATACATATCATCTTCTTCAGTGATGTTTATATACCAATCGGGTAAATCATCCGGTCCCTTTGGATTTGCAGCAGCTTTAGGCTCTGGCATGTCGTTAACTTCTGGGGCACCAGAGCAGCTGATCATTACCAATACGGTTACAGCAATCAATAAGCTTAGTCTAAGTATTTTCATTTTTCCTCCTAAATAATTCATTATCACTTGGCGAAGTGAACTGAATATAATTTTTTTAAACCTGAATTCATGAAAAACTTGTTAATGGTAGGTTCAATTCTCTATTTTACGGCCATCGAGTAAACCTCAACACTAACAGATGGGATCAATATGCACAAGATTAGCCTTGTGTTATTGGCTATATGCTTGCAGGCCAGTGACATACGCATTTCTGAGGTCATGTCCAATCCTCAGGGATCGGAATATGAGAATGAATTTATAGAGGTCTATAACCACTCTGACCATGTGACCCATATCAATGGCTGGATATTAAGCGATGGGAATGGGTTGGATAGCATTTCCCATATCTCTGGTCCAGAGGAGATACAGCCGGGAGGATATGCCGTGATCTTTGATCCTGGTTATAATTTCTTGACGGGTCCCTATTCAGAACTACTCCCCGATACCGTCCCCGTATATTCAATTTCTACAGATGCCAGTTTTGGGAGCGGAGGGCTTGCAAACAGTGCGGAATCTGTGCTGATCTGGAGTCCTGATTCGCTACACTTCAGCCAAATGAGCTGGACCAGCGCGACTGAAAATGGCCATTCATGGGAGCGCGTATCATTGGATTTGGCTGACTCTGTAGTGACCTGGCAACAATCTCTGATTGAAAATGGGTCACCTGGATTTAGAAATTCAGTGCTACCCGCTCAGATAAATCTGAGTCTCACCGATCTAATCGTTACCCATAGTGTAGTTGGTGAGCCTGTTGAATTAATGCTACACTTAGCGAATACTGGAACTGATCTGATATCCAGTTTTGATATCGCCCTATATCAGGATAAAAATCAAAATGGGATACAAGATCCGGAAGAGTGGGAAATGATTGTTGAACCGAACCTTGCTATTAGTTCCAATCAAATTCTTGAATATCCCATAGCAATGTTTTTACTGGAGCCGGGTATACATCTGGGAGTTGCGAGGCTAATCGTAGATGGTGATCAATTCTCAGGCGATGACAGTCTCCGATTTCAAGTAAGGGGTGCCTATCTTAGGGATGCTGTGAGTTTGACAGAAATCATGTTTAGCCCTTCCCAGGAACAGGGCGGTGAGTGGATTGAGATCAAAAATGTTTCAATAGGCACAATATCATTACAAGGCTGGACTTTTTCCGACGCCAATCAAACCCGACACAGCATAACAGATCAGCTTTTCCAGCTTGAACCAGATTGTCTGCTGACTTTATGTGCAGATCAAGATGTCATTGAGTATTATGAACTTGGCGTGGAGCAGGTTTTGCTGCTGGAGTCATGGCCAACTTTAAATGGAACATCCGATTCAGTGCGACTTTTTGATGCCACTGGCCATGCTGTTTCATCCGGATATTATCGGGGAAGCTGGGGGGCATCCGGAGCGTCACTGGAGCGAAGGCATCCCTTGTTGAAGCCACTGGATGAATCAAATTGGGCAGTCTGCCTAAAGTCTGAGGGTGGGACGCCATCGCGAACCAATTCTCAACAATTAAAAACATTTGATATTTCCATTGGCAACATCAAAAGTCTTAATCAGCCAGCTATGGGACCTGCCCAGCTTAACCTTAACCTCCACTTTATGAACCTGGGTCTGGACACCATCTTTTCGCTCGAACTTGAATCTGATGCCGATATTGAGTGGCATGGTAAACTCGCCAGCTTCCAAATGGATTCGTTGGCTTTTACCACTCCAATTATGTGGCCAGGATTGTCAACGCTTCCTATTCGATTGCTTCACAATGGTCAACTGCTGGCAGATACATCAATCCAAATTGAGCTGGGTTTTCCGGGCAACACTATTGCCCTCAACGAAATCCATTATTTGCCAGCTGAAGATCAAGTTGAATTTCTAGAATTTATCAATACTGGATCAGAAGCATTGAAGCTTCAGGGATGGAAATTTATGGATCGGAGTGGTGTGCTCGGGTCAGTCACAGAAACTGCAATCGTCGCGCCCGGGGCTTTCTTTTTAATGTGCCCAAACGCCTTAACACTGTCGGATTGGACTTTACCGAATACTGTTATTGTGGAACTATTTCCCTGGCCTTCACTGAATAACAGCTCTGATTCAATCTTCATCGAAGATCCGGTGGGGAACCTGCACATTGTCCACGGATATGATGCCCCGTCAGAAAGCGAGGCTGGGAAAAGCCTGGAACGTCTGGCACTGTGGAAACCTGCAAATCTGACTACTAGTTGGGATATGTGTAGAGATCCTCTTGGAATTACACCTGGCAGGCAGAATTCAGTCATGCTCCCACCAAGCAATCTGGAACTGGGAAATATTAAACTCCAAGACTCTGCCATCTGGACAGATGAGCCTTTTTCGATTGAACTAATCATCATTAATTCGGGTAATAATAGAGCCGTCGAAACGGGGTTGTCTATTCGAACATTTCTGGGAGAGGCTCAGCTGAATGAAGTGAGTATGGTTATGCCTCCACTCGATTCTGAAGATACTCTTGTATGGTACACTGAAATGGTAATTCAAGAGCCTGGCTGGGTGAATTTAAGGGCAGAAATAAATGCTGCCGATGATAAATATCCAGAGGACGATTCGTTGGAATGCAGGTTATATGTCTCAAGTCAAACATCGCCGCTCATTATTAACGAAATTTATCCGCTCCCGTCTTTTGAACAATTCGAGTGGGTCGAGATATATAACCGCAGTAATACTGAAATGGATATTCAGGGATGGTCTATTTCTGATAACACGGGGACACTTGCATTAATCTCTGACAGTAGTCTAGTGATTGATCCAGATGCTTACCTGCTCTTGAGTAGTCCCGCTGAAACAATATCCTGGATTATGAATATTCCTTCGCAGATGATCCCGGGGTTCCCCACATTGAACAATTCTGCAGATGCTGTTATTCTGATTGATCCTCACGGAATGCAAATGGATGATATGCTATACGATCAATTCAGTGGACTGGTTGAGGGGCGTTCGTTTGAAAGAATTCGGTCCAGTGCTCCAGGAAGTGAACCTGGAAACTGGGGCGTCTGTGTTGATGTGGCTGCATCCACTCCTGGTTTAAATAACAGCTTACAATTAACAACCCTCGTCTCTGATCTTCAAATAAATCTCACACCCAATCCCTTTACGCCCGATGGTGATGGCTTGGAAGATCAGCTCCTGATTCAGTACGATTTACCGCTTGAGCATGGACTCATGTCGGTCATGATTTTTGATATGGCCGGCCGCAAAATTGCAGAACCTGTACAAGCAAAACCAGTGAGTCACAGAGGTGAATTTGTATGGGATGGGGTTGCAAATTATGGGGGTATTGCTGTGACGGGACTTTATGTCATGAAGCTACTGGTGGACGATGAGGCTGGGCGTGTGTGGAAAAAGCTGAAAAAAGTGTATCTGATTCGTTAGATAGTGGCCGTATTTAGAGTTGGCGTCCATTATTATCCGTCTACCTTAGATATTAGACGCTTAATCTCAGCGGTGAGGGTATCATCAAAAATAGAAGTACACAGGGTCATTCCATCTGGTTAATTCCCGCAGCTCCACAACATCAGGATCTGCAAGGGATCATCAAAAACCTGGCGGAAAAATGTAGCACACCCATGTTTATGCCCCACGTCACTTTACTGGGACAATTATCCCAGGAAGCAGATTTGATTAAAGTCCAGCTGGAAGCGCTCTATGCAGTCACCCCCGTTTTTCAACTCGACATGAGTTACAGCTCCATGTCGGATCGATATTTCAGGAGTGTCATTCTGAATTTTCATCCCAGTCCGCAGTTGGAACTTTTTTACAGGAGTGCTGTGAATGCGCTCCAGATCACCCCTGAGGAGCCCTTTGTTCCACATTTGAGTTTACTGTACAGCGATTTTGAGTGGGTAAAAAAGCAGCACGTAATGGAGGGTATTATCCTTCCCACCACCCTGTCTGTTCGTATCCATGAGGTTGTCTTGATGGAGACTGAAGGTCAGCCCGAAAGCTGGAAGGAAATAGCCAGATTTCAGCTCAAGCCAGGCTTTTCAAGACGGCACTAAAATTCAAAAATTACGCGTGTCGCTCCAGCTTACTTTTATGCAGTGTTGGAGCTGTGGGCAGTCCATCCACATCAGAAACGAAAAGAGCCCCGGTTACCCGAGGCTCTGCTATTAATCCTTGTTTGCTGAGAGCTACTCTTCCTTGAGTGCTTTAACCAATCCGGTGACAACAGCCTTGGCATCACCAAAGATCATCATGGTCTTATCATCAAAGAACAGAGGGTTTGCTTCACCAGCGAATCCAGCACCCAGCGAACGTTTTACAAACATCACTGTACGGGCATAATCCACATTCAGAATAGGCATCCCATATAAAGGACTGTCTTTTTTGGTCCGGGCAGAAGGATTGACCACATCATTGGCACCAATGATCAGGGCCACATCTGTGTTCTGGAATTCATCATTGATGTCATCCATTTCATAGAGCGCATCATAGGGGACATTGGCTTCAGCCAAAAGCACATTCATATGTCCCGGCATACGGCCAGCTACGGGGTGAATGGCATATTTAACATCAATCCCACGTGCCTGAAGCAGTTCGGACATTTCATGTAAGACATGTTGAGCCTGAGCAACCGCGAGGCCATAACCTGGAACAATGATCACTGACTGAACACCATCCATAATGATGGCAGCATCTTCTGCAGTATATCGGGTGACTGATTTTTGCTCACCGCCGCCAGTGCCACTTTCGCCAGTACTGTCATCCGTTCCAACGGCTCCAAAAAGCACATTAAACAAACTCCGGTTCATGGCGTCACACATAAGTTGGGTCAGAATCAAACCCGAAGCCCCAACCAGGGCACCTGCAATGATTAAGACGTTATTTGAAAGGACAAACCCGGTAGCCGAAGCAGCGAGTCCTGAATAGGAATTCAAGAGCGCGATGACAACAGGCATGTCTGCACCACCGATGGGTATTACGAAAGTCACTCCAAAAACGGCGGCCACAGCAATGATCAGCAAGGGCCACAGAGGTAAACCTGGTTCGACAATATACATGATACCAAAGATCACCACTGCAATCATCAATAATAAATTCAGAATCTGATGTAGAGGAAGGACAATGGGTCTCCCCGGCAGAATTCCCTGAAGTTTGGCGAATGCAATCAGTGACCCAGTTAAGGTTACGGTACCAATAAATAAACTCAGAATGAGGGTAATGTTTACATCCAGGGTCACTGGAGTTGTTGTTGGCTCAAGATATTCTGAATAGGCAACCAGCGTTGAAGCCACACCACCAAAACCGTTAAACAGAGCTACCATCTGAGGCATCTCGGTCATTTCAATCCGTTTGGCGACGATGCCACCGATGAGACCACCGACCACCATACCAACGATGATTTGAAGTGGACCAGCTACGCCAGAAATTACCAGGGTGATAACAATAGCTAACGCCATGGCGATCATAGCATATTGATTACCCTTACGGGCTGTTTTGGCAGAGCCGAGATATTTTAAACCGATGATAAATAAGGCCGAGGCAAGGAGATAGGTGAACTGTTCTAAATAGATCATGATCAGGCTCCCTTCTCAGTCTTTTTATCTTTTTTAAACATCCCCAGCATTCGATCGGTTACCATAAAACCACCAATGACGTTTATCATGGCAAAGACAATTGCCAGCACACCGAGAATTGTGCTCATATGCCAATTGTTAGCATTTGCGGCCAGAAGTGCACCGACAACCGTGATACCAGAAATGGCATTAGAGCCTGACATGAGTGGTGTGTGCAGTAGTGGCGGAACTTTTGTGATCAACTCGAAGCCGATAAAAACTGCCAGGGTGAAAACGTAGATGGATACAATTAGACTTTCCATTATGCATTCCCTCCAGTCATTGAT